>JAHFAB010000164.1:3649-5214 GCA_023250795.1 Bacteriovoracaceae bacterium | reverse complement strand
CATGTAGTCCCGAAATATCTCGTCGCACGAGAGCAGGCTAATATTGAAAACGAAATCAAATGCCTCGCTGATTTGGATTGTAACGCTTCTTTGAAGATACTGAGCCTTGAACTCATCCAAATTACAGTCGAAGCGCTCAAAGGTCAGACGGCAAGTAACGAAGACCATGCGCTCATGGAAAATCTCACAGCAGAGTTGGGCAAGAGCTTAGCTCAGGGAGGGGAAAATCTGTCGCAAGTCATGGGCATTTTTGACTCTGCTCCAGGCAAGAAGCTCATTGGAGCATTTGCTCAAAGCCCGTTTACTCGTGGCTTTGGACTCATGCTCGAGTCGCTCGTGGAGTATTTGAGAGGTGCCAGATGAGATACAAGATGAGATACAAGATGAAATCCAAGACGAACCTAATAATCGCTGTTTTAGGATTGTTTACAATACTCTCAGTCACTCATTTAGCATGGTCCCAAGAACTGATGATATCAGCTGGGTATCACCACACTTGCGCGATTTTAGAAACTGGGGAAGCGAAATGCTGGGGGTCTCCATATGAGAACCAAACTATAATTCCCCTTAGTTTAGAACATGCGAAGTGGAGAGCCATCTCAGTGGGAAGTGCGCATACCTGTGGTATTTTAGAGCATGGAGAAGCGAAGTGTTGGGGAGACACGAGTCATAGTGAAACTATTCTTCCAAATGGTTTCGAGAATAAGAAGTGGAAAGCCATTTCAGCGGGGATCTACTATACTTGTGGTATTTTAGAGCATGGGGAAGTGAAGTGTTGGGGTGACACAAGTCATAGTGAAACCATTCTTCCAAAAGGCTTCGAGAATGTGAAATGGAAATCAATCTCAACTGGATTGGAGCATACTTGTGCAATCCTAGAAAATGGGGAAGCGAAGTGTTGGGGAAAACCTGATCTGGGTCAGACCATGGTTCCCCCTGGTTTTGAAAATGCGAAGTGGAGAACTATCTCGGCTGGGTGTTTTCACACCTGTGGGATTTTAGAAAAAGGGGAAGCCAAATGTTGGGGAGATTCAGGGAATAAACAAAACACACCCCCCCCTGGTTTTGAAAATGTGAAGTGGAGAACTATCTCGGCTGGGTGTTTTCACACCTGTGGGATTTTAGAAAAAGGGGAAGCCAAATGCTGGGGAGATTCAGGGAATAAACAAATCACTCTTCCAAAAGATTTAGAAGACAAAAAATGGAAAACTATCTCTGCAGGGGACGAGTATTCTTGTGGGATTCTTGAAGGTGGTGAAGCCATTCATTGTTGGGGAAAAAATCAATTCGGCCAAGCGCCACCTATCATTCGCCTGCTTCCTGAGTATCCCTTTGGGATATCAAATCTCGAACTAGGTTTAGAGAAATTGATGGCTGTGGTGAGTCCTGTAAAAAAAGCATTCTTGGAAAGAATTCTCAAGATTTTAAATCCACTTAAAAAACCAGATGAAGGATTAAATTTAACCAACCTCAACGCTTTCAAACTACGTCTTTTTCTTCTGAACGCTCTCGGCCCATTTATGGAGGATCTTTCTTCCGCATATGAAAAAGAACATGTAGTCCCA
>JAHFAB010000164.1:0-3639 GCA_023250795.1 Bacteriovoracaceae bacterium | reverse complement strand
CTGGAGTGCAACGTGTCTTTAAAGCTGCTGAGCTTGGAACTCATCCAAGCCGCAGTCGAAGCGCTCAAAGGCCAGACGGCGAGTAACGAAGACCATGCGCTCATGGAAAATCTCACAGCAGAGTTGGGTAAGTGCTTAGCCCATGGAGGCGAAAATCTGTCGCAAGTTTTAGGGATTTTTGACTCCGCATCAGGCAAGAAACTCTTCGGAGCCTTTGCCCAAAGTCCGTTTACTCGAGGTTTTGGCCTGATGATCCAATCGCTCGTGGAGTATTTGAGAGGTACCAGATGAGATACCAAATACAGTACAAGACGAACCTAATAATCTCTGTTTTAGGCTTATTCGTTGCGGTTTTATCTGCACGTTTAGGATGGACACAAGAACCCATGATCTCAGCTGGGTATGCACATACCTGCGCGATCTTAGAAACTGGGGAAGCGAAGTGCTGGGGAAATCCTGGTGACGGTAGAACCATTCTTCCCCTAGGTTTTGAAAATGCGAAGTGGAAATCCATCTCAGCGGGGTATGAACATACCTGTGGGATTCTAGAAAATGGAGAAGCGAAGTGCTGGGGAATTAATAAGAATGAATGGACTAAACTTCCCCTAGGTTTTGAAAATGCAAATTGGTTTTCTATCGTTGCGGGGTATGAACATAACTGCGGGATTCTCGAAAAAAGTAGAGAAATGAAGTGCTGGGGAGATCGAAAATATGGCAAAACCACCCTTCCCAATGGTTTAGAGCACGCTAAGTGGAAAGCTATCTCAGCTGGGTATGAGAACACCTGCGCGATTTTAGAAAGTGGAGAGGCGAAATGTTGGGGAGATCAAGAATATGGCAAAACCACCATTCCCACTGGCTTAGAACGCGCGAAGTGGAAAGCTATTTCAGTAGGAAATGACTACATCTGTGCGATCCTAGAAAATGGCCGAGCGCAATGTTGGGGATTTGGATATACAATGTCAGAGTCAAAACAATCGTCGCTTCACAGTGGTTTAGAAAATGAGAAGTGGAAAGCTATTTCGGCAGGTGTCCTTCAAACTTGTGGCCTTTTAGAAAACGGAGAAGCTCGTTGTTGGAGAGGTCTGAAAGATGATTCAATACCCCTTCCCGGTGACTTAGAGAACGCGGAGTGGAAAGCCATCTCTGCGGGTAGGGGGTATGCCTGCGCGATCTTAGAAAGTGGAGAAGCCATCCACTGCTGGGGAGATAATGTATATGGTCAGGCTCCTCCGATCATTCGATTGCTCCCTGAGTACCCATTTGGGATATCAAATCTTGAACTGGGTTTGGAGAAATTAATGGCTGTGGTGAGTCCTGTAAAAAAAACATTCTTGGATAGGGTTTTAGGAGTTTTAAATAAACTTAAAAAACCCGGAGAACAAATCAGTCGTGCCAACTACCACGCACTCAACCAGCGCCTTTTTCTCCTGAACGCTCTCGGCCCATTTATGGAAGATCTCACCTCCGCGTATGAAAAAGAGCATGTAGTCCCGAAGTACTTAGAAGCGCGTAAACAGGCCAATGCTGAGAACGAAATCAAATGCCTCGCTGATTTGGAGTGTAACGCTTCTCTAAAGCTACTGAGCTTGGAACTCATTCAAATCACAGTCGAAGCGCTGAAAGGCCAGACGGCGAGTAACGAAGACCATGCGCTCATGGAAAATCTCACAGCAGAGTTGGGTAGGTGCTTGGCCCAGGGTGGGGAAAATCTGTCGCAAGTTCTAGGGATTTTTGACTCTGCCCCAGGCAAGAAACTTTTTGGAGCCTTTGCGCAAAGCCCGTTTACTCGGGGTTTTGGTCTCACAATCCAGTCTCTCGTGGAGTATTTGAGAGGTGCCAGATGAAATACAAGATGAAAAAAATTATGGCTATTTTAGGCTTATTCTCCGCAGTTTTATCTGCGCGTTTAGGGTGGTCCCAAGAACTGATGATCTCAGCTGGAGGTGAGCATACTTGTGCGATTTTAGAAACTGGGGAAGCGAAATGCTGGGGAACACCAATTCCAGTAGATAAGAATCTGATTACCCCTCCCTTTGATTTAGAACATGCGAAGTGGAGAGCCATCTCAGCTGGATCGGAGCATATCTGTGGGGTTTTAGAAAGTGGAGAAGCGAAGTGCTGGGGAAAACCAGATGATGGCCGAATCACACTTCCCTCTAGCTTTGAACATGCAAAGTGGAAAGCCATCTCAGCGGGAGGTGATCATACTTGTGGGATTTTAGAAAGTGGAGAAGCGAAGTGCTGGGGAAGTTATAAGGGGGGTCAGACTACTCTTCCAAAAGGTTTAGAGAATGCGAAGTGGAAAACTATCTCAGCTGGGCATGTGCACACCTGCGCGATCTTAGAAAATGGAGAAGCGAAGTGTTGGGGATATTCAGATAATGCTCAGACTACTCTTCCTAAAGGTTTAGAGAATGCGAAGTGGAAGACCATCTCAGCTGGGTATGCGCACACCTGCGCGATCTTGGAAAGTGGGGAAGCGAAGTGCTGGGGTGACTCAATATTTCACTGGGGCACACTGCTTCCCGAAGGGCTAGAGAGCGTGAAATGGGGAGCCATCTCTGCGGGCGGAGCCCACACCTGCGCGATTTTAGAAAGTGGAGAAGCGAAGTGCTGGGGAAAACCAGATGATGGCCGAACCACACTTCCTCCTAGCTTTGAACATGCAAAGTGGAAAACCATCTCAGCTGGGAGCTGGCACACCTGTGGGATTCTTGCAAATGGTGAGGCGATCCACTGCTGGGGAAAAAATGAATATGGCCAAGCTCCTGCTGCCATTCGTCTGCTCCCTGAGTACCCCTTCGGAATTTCAAATCTTGAACTGGGTTTAGAGAAATTGATGGCTGTGGTGAGTCCTGTAAAAAAAGCATTCTTGGAAAGAATTCTCAAGATTTTAAATCCACTTAAAAAACCAGAAAATGAGTTGAGTAGAATTAATTTGGCGTCTCTCAAAACTAATCTATCCGCACTCAATCAACGCATTTTTCTCCTGAACGCTCTCGGCCCATTTATGGAGGATCTTTCTTCCGCGTATGAAAAAGAACATGTAGTCACGAAGTATCTGAAAGCGCGAGAACAGGCCAATATTGAAAACGAAATCAAATGCCTCGCTGATTTGGATTGTAACGCTTCTTTGAAGCTGCTGAGCTTGGAGCTCATCCAAAGTGTAGTCGAAGCACTCAAAGGCCAGACGGCAAGTAACGAAGACCATGCGCTCATGGAAAATCTAACTACGGCATTAGGTCAAGAAAACCTGTCACAGGTCATGAACATTTTTGACTCTGCCCCTGGAAAAAAATTATTTGGAGCCTTTGCCCAAAGTCCGTTTACTCGGGGCTTTGGACTGATGATCCAGTCGCTCGCGGAGTATTTGAGAGGTGCCAGATGAGATACAAGATGACGGTTATTTTAGGATTTTTCATCGTATTCATAAATTTAGCAAGGTCCCAAGAACTGATGATATCAGCTGGGTATCACCACACTTGCGCGATTTTAGAAAATGGGAAAGCGAAGTGCTGGGGTGATTTAAGGTATGGTGAAACTACCCTTCCCCCTGGTTTAGAAAATATGAAGTGGAAAGCTATCTCAGTTGGCTGGATGCATATTTGCGCGATTTTAGAAAGTGGGGAAGCGAAG
>JAHFAB010000163.1 GCA_023250795.1 Bacteriovoracaceae bacterium | reverse complement strand
TTCGATCTTTTCAAAGCCATTTCTAAAGCTGATAGAAGCGTTTGCCTCTTAAACGGTTTCATCAGAAAATCTACAGCACCGAGTTTCATCGCCCAAACAGCATCTCGCACTTTTCCATAGGCTGTCATGAGAATGACTGGAGTTTTTTCTCCACAAAGTGACACAGCTCTGAGCAATTCTAGCCCACCCATCTGTGGCATTCGAACGTCCGTTAGAACTACATCAAACTCTATGGCTTTTTTCTCAAGACTAGGTTTTAGATAATCTAAAGCCAGTTTCCCGTCAGAGGCTGTTAGGACCTCATAACCAGAAATCTCTAAAATTCTCTTTGTAGACTCTAGTGCCTGCGGATCGTCATCGACAAGAAGGATTCTTTTAGAATTCATAGTGCACCTCCTAGTGAAACCTCGGGAGTCGTCTCCTGAATCATAGGTGTTTCAAAATCATAATTACGAAAAATCATTTCAAAACAAGCACCTTTTTCAATTTTCTTGTATTCAATTTCCCCACCATTCTCCTCTACCACTCGCTTGACAAAAGAAAGCCCAAGACCTGTGCCCTGAGCACGAGTAGTCATAAAAGGAGTAAAAAGTTTTTCTCTAATTTCTGGCGCAACCCCAGGACCATTATCTTCAATTCGAACCCAAACTCTTCCTGTTTCCATACTTCCCAAACTCCATGTAATCGTAGGTTCATTCACGCCTTCTAAAGCCTGAAAAGCATTTTGAAATAAATTACTCAAAGCGTGTTCCAATAGGTCTGGATCACCCCAAACTTTCAAGTTTGCATTTTCGGACCTTGCCCAATGAACTCGTATTTTCTGAGTCTCGCATACTGAACCGTAAGCAGCCAAAACTGACTCTAATACTTCACCCAAATCCACCTCTCTTTTTTCTCCCATAGAAAGCCTCGAAAATTTCAGATAATTTTCTGTAATTTTCTCAAGTCGATCTACAGAAAGTAATATGGATTTTAAGGATTGTTTTAACGCAGGTTCTTTTATTTTAGTCGCAGTTTCTAAAGCCATTTCAGCTTCTAATCCGATAGAGTGGAGTGGATTTCTAATTTCATGCGCGACTTGGGCAGACATTTTCCCAATAGCTGCTAGTTTGTTTAACTCTTCCATCTCTTTGAGCAAACGATTCTGTTCTTGTAATCGATCTTTTTGAGTTTCCACGATTTTTTCACGTTCCAAAAGCGCCGTAGCCATATGATGAAACTCTCTGGCCAATTGACTGACTTCGTCTTGCCTTGTAAGAACGACTCCTGGAAATCGAGTTTTGTCTTCTTTTCTTAATCCTCTTTGTGTAATTTCTCTCGCCAATTGAGTGAGCTGCCCTAGAGGTCTAAGAGCCATTTCTCCTAACCACAACAAAAAAAGTGAAAAAGAAACAACTACGGCTAAAATAATTTCAAGCCCTATTCTTAGCTCGGAAACACGTGCCTCTGCGTGAGAAAATGTTTGGCGAAGTGTTCTCTCATATTCACTTGTCCCCCACTGAAGCCGCCTTTTCCACCCCTCAAGACTTGCAACCCATCGGGGGTAAATTTGAGTCGCCAAAGCCTCATCTTTTTTATCCAAAGCAGAATAAAGCTGATTTGCCTCATTTCGAAGCGTCGTAAAGTCCTGAGAAAGCCCACTCTGCCAAGTGTACCAATGATCTCTGGATTCGGAGTTACTCCAAGGCAGATCTTTGCTAATAAACTCTTTTGTTTTTTGAATTTCGTTTTCCAAAACTTCTTCAATCCAGTTTGGAATAGGTCTTGCTCTCCAATGAGGGTCATTCCAGTGCGCATACCCCAGTCTTCGCTCTAATTCGCGGTGAAAAATATCTGCATCGGATTGCATTTGAGTAAACAATCGACCCAGTGGAATTGAGACACGATTAATTGCATCCAAAGATTTATTCACTTCAGTGATCCGATAAAGACTCAATGTTGAACCCAACAGAGAAAGTAGAATTAAGGCACTGACAAAAGCTAAAATTTTTCGGTGAAGTGAACTCTTCACTGAGGTAACTCCAATCTTGGATAAATCGGTTGAGGTTGTGAGGGCTTATAAGATAACTCACCCCATTCGAGCGCTTTCAAGGAACCGAAAGCTTCAGGAAAAGCTATTCCCAGCTGGTTAAACACCTCTGGAATTTTAAAAGGTAAAACAGGAATAAATGAAGTTGCCAACCAACGAATGCCTTCGAGTAAAGTATAAATAACTTCGTGAAGTTGCTCTTGAGATGCCTCTGTATTTAATTTTGCCAGAGCCCAAGGCTTTGTTTGATCAATATAGAGGTTTAACAAGCGAGAACGTGCATTGCAGGCTAAAACATACTCAGAGGGCTCGATGTGATCTAATGCAAGTCTTAACTCCGAAATCAGTTTCTCAAAACTCGCTTGAACCTCGAGCGAATGCGTCCTCTGTTTGGGAGGAGTAATTAAGACCTCTGGAAAATATTTTCTTGCCATATTAATGGATCGATTAACTAAGTTTCCAAAGTCATTGGCCAAATCGGCATTGTTTTTTAAAACCAATGCATCAATCGAAAAATTTCCATCTTGTGAAAACTGGTTTTCAGCCAATAAGTAATATCGAAATGGATCCGCACCACTGACCGCCATCACTTCATCGGGAGTCACTACATTGCCAGAACTTTTTGATAAACGATCTCCTTTGACTTGGATAAACCCATGTGCAAAAACGCGCTCTGGTAGGGCAATCCCCAGGGACATGAGCATCGCAGGCCAATACACGCAATGAAAACGTGTGATGTCTTTTCCAATAATATGAACAGAAGCAGGCCAGTTGTTTTCAAATAGGTTTTCACTTTCACCCTTCGGTTGAGTCATATTTTTTAATTTGAACTCTAATCCAGCAGCTGTCAGATAGTTAATCAAAGCATCAAACCAAACATAAACCACATGCTTCGAATCAAACGGAAGCGGCACCCCCCAGGAAAAAGTAGAACGAGAAATAGAAAAGTCTTTCAACCCTGCTTGTATAAAATTGACAACCTCCGCTTTTCGATATTCAGGCTGTAAAAAAGTGGGTTGATCTTGAAATAGTTTCAATAAGCGATCTTGATATTTAGAAAGTCTAAAAAAATAATTCTCCTCAGTGATCCATTTGGCCGATTTATTATGCGCAGGACAAACCCCCTCTTTCAGATCTTTTTCTGTATAAAACGCCTCACATCCTTCGCAATAAAATCCCTCATACTTTGCTTTGTAAATATCTCCCTGATCAAAAGCTCTCTGAACTAAACTCTGCACTACACACTGATGATCTGCATCAGAAGTTCGAATAAAGCGATCGTATCGAATTCCCATCTGCGTTAACACTTTTTGAATGTCTTCAGACATTTGATCGCAATAAGACTGCGGTGAAAGATTTTTGACTTCTGCTGCGCGTTGAACTTTTACGGAATGTTCGTCCATACCAGTAACAAAATAGGTTTTTTCACCTAACGCACTCAGTCCACGAGCTAACCAATCCGCTCCTAAGCACTCCCAAGCCCACCCCACATGGATTCTTGAGTTTGGATAAACAATTGCCGTAGTAATATAGTTGGTTTTTTTCACTTGATCCACACCGCCATCTTATCAATATCCTTAATAATACTCAGAAATCAAGCCGATAAGAAAACGTGGAGATTCGTTCATGATTGCCTTTGTCTTAGACAATCGCCTTTCGCGAGAAAAAAAGCATATACTCGCCCGTATTTTAAACGGAATTCGTAGAATCTCGTCCGTAGAAATCATCAATGGAAATATTTCAGAAAGTGATTTTCTAAAAAAACTCGAAAGCAAAGAGTTTAAACTCGTCCTTTGTCCAACCTATCTGTACTTACAGTGGAGCAAAATTGAAGCATTTTATGGTTTGACTCGAACGACAGGACCCACTGTTGCAGGATATTTTGCTGAACCGGTCTCACCTCTAGAACTTGGAGAGCAAGGTGATTACTATCGAACCATTCTATTAGATTTTGTTAACCTAAGTGTTTCAGAAATTGTTTTTCTTATTCACACTTTGATGAATGATCGATTACGCACAGGAATAAGACCTCATTTTGGAAAGAACACTCGTATATATTGTGATAATTGGATGAGTGGGAAAAAATCAGGTGAATTGCTAGATACGGTTTTATCAACTCCAGAATTTGTGCAATTTCCTTTTTGGAAGACTCGAGCGAACTCTATCAAAATAGCTCTCCTTGCCCTTTGGAGTTTGATCTTCGAAGAGGGACCGGGCAAGGGAGAACTCAATCAAGCTCTTTCTGCAAAAAATCCAAGAGCCTATTTTCAATTTGGTATTGATCATAAATTTTTAGCCTTTCGGCTCTGTTATGTAACCAATGGTTGGTCGCCCAAAGATGCATTAGAAAATTTCTGGCCCAAACGGAAAAATACTTTTAGCAAAGCAGCCGAGCTCCTGCTCGGACACGCAGATCTCCTCAGAGTACACACTCTTTCAGAAACTCCGCAAATTGAGATTTTTGTAGGTTTCTATCCCTCTAGTTCTAGTGAAAAAGCTCCCCATGAATTGCACTCATTTTGGATAGAGCCCATCGCCCCATCCATTGTTTCTGAACCTGCATATGAAACACCAAGTAGCTTATCTCCTCACCTCAAAGCATTTCAAAAAGCCGTGGCAGCGCCCAACAAACAAACTGACCTTGCTAAAGAAAAAATTCTCCGAGAATCTGTAATAAAAATTCAACAACTTAGAAAAGAGCTTGCTGCAAGAGACGAGAAACTTCGTGAACTTTTACTGGGAGGAATAGGTTCATCTCAATCCATGCCGCCTCCAGACGCAGAAGCATTATTAGACGCTTTTCAAGAACGCTTTTCTGACGCCCAACTACAAATACAGCTGCTTGAAGCTCAAATCTCACAACTTGAAGGGACACATGCTTCGCCACAAGAAATTGAAAAAACAAAATTTAAAATAGAAAAATTAGTCCAAATGGAACAGGAATGGATACTGAAAATTGCAAATATTTTAAGAGGTTTTAGGCAACACAAAAAGGCATCATGACAAAATCAAAAGAAATTACAGATTATTTTGATGCTAAACTTTCGGATATAAAGCCTTTGATCACGCTTGAGTTCGATGTGCATCTCTATTTCTCTCAAAACCAACACATGATGACCTTATTTCGAAAAGACGAGGCGCCCACTCCAGAATTTATACTAAAATATAAATCTCGTGGTCTGGAG
>JAHFAB010000162.1 GCA_023250795.1 Bacteriovoracaceae bacterium | reverse complement strand
GAAGTATGGATTCAATCATCGCTATCATGATTCTGTAAAAGAGGCTTTGAAGATTTCCCAAAGTAAACAACTTGGAGAGATTATTAATTTGAGAGGGGTTTATGGGAAATCTCAGATTATTAATTTTAATTCAGATTGGAGAACAAAACGGGATATTGCAGGAGGGGGGATTCTTTTAGACCAAGGAATTCATATGGTAGATCTGATGAGGCTCTTTGCGGGTGATTTTCAAGAGATCCATAGTTTTGTTTCCAATGGTTTTTGGAATCATGATGTCGAAGATAATGCCTATGCTTTGATGCGTACAGAAAAAGGAGTAGTAGCCTTTTTACATTCCTCTGCGACCCAGTGGAGACATCGATTTCATCTTGCGGTTGGTTTCCAAAAAGGATCTATGACTCTTTCTGGTATTCTTTCAGGGTCTAAAAGTTATGGTGAAGAAACTATCACGATTGCTACAGTTGGAAAAAATGACCAGGGTCTACCAAGAGAACAGACCACGCTCTATAACGAGGACAACTCGTGGCGTGATGAAATTGCAGATTTTGCGGATGCTGTTTTAAAAGACAGGCGGATTACTGAAGGTTCTTCTCAAGAGGCACTTCGAACACTTGAACTCGTTTATCGAATTTATTGTGCTGACCCTGTATGGCGTGCTACTTATGGACTGGATGACAAAATTCCACCAGAGGCTAAAGTAGGAACTATATGAATCAAGTGGAGAAAATTTATTCTGAAAATTCAGATCCGAAAAATTTTTCAATAGGTTACATGAATTATTTAAAAGAACTGCTTTCTCAGATAGACCCCCTTGCTATTGCTGGGTTTATTGAAACTCTCATAGAGGCTAGAAATCGTGGAGCCCAAATTTTTTTTATTGGAAATGGAGGGAGCGCCGCTACGGCTAGTCATTTTGCCAATGATCTGGCGATTGGCACAAAAACTTTGGATAAACCGTTTCGTGTAACGAGTTTGACAGATAACCTTGCCACAATAACTGCTATCGCGAATGACTCTGGTTACGAAGAAATTTTTTTACAGCAACTCAAAGTTTTATTCCGGCCAGGTGATGTAGTGGTGGGGATTTCTGCATCAGGTAATTCTCCCAATATTTTAAAAGCTATAGAATATACAAATCAAGAGGGTGGTTTTACTGTTGGGCTCACTGGATTTGAGGGTGGGAAATTAAGGAAAATAGTAAAGCTCAATATTCATGTTCCGACTCAGAAAGGCGAATATGGTCCAGTCGAAGACGTTCATATGATGCTTGACCATCTGACAAGTGCATATCTCATGTACCATTGCCAATCTCTACATAGGACTTCACGTCAGTCTATACAACACCCGTTGGATTTAGTTTTCAATTCTGTTCAATCGCCTACATAGTAATTATGAGTTCTAAGTCCAAAACTCCCGTTGCAGTGACTTCTCGATCGTTTGCAAAACACCCTGTTTTAAGAGCTGAATTATTAGAATGTTATGAGAACGTTAGTTTTAATCAAACTGGAAAAATTTTGAGTGGGGAAGATCTCGTCTCATTTCTCAGGGGACATACTAAGGTGATTAGTGGCCTAGAAATTTTTGACTCTGTTGTGCTTTCACAACTTCCTGAATTAAAAATCATTTCTAAATATGGTGTTGGACTAGATATGTTAGATCTGAGGGCGATGCAAAAGCAGGGGATTCTTTTAGGTTGGACTCCCGGGGTCAATAGACGTTCAGTTGCTGAACTGACTTTGGTTTTTGCGCTTTTGTTGGTTCACCAAGCTCATATTGCTCATGCTGAATTACTCGAGGGAAAATGGAAGCCGAGATCAGGAAATCTCCTAACTGGAAAAACTGTTGGTATTATTGGGTGTGGAAATGTAGGAAAAGACTTAGTTCAACTCCTCAAGCCGTTTGGGTGCAAAATTTTAGTCTATGATATTGTGGAGTATCCAGAGTTTTATGCTTTGCATGCGATCATTCCCATGGATCTAGAAACTTTGCTCAAAAAATCGGATCTTGTTAGCTTACATATTCCGCTGAACGAAACGACGACTGATTTTCTCAATGACAAAAAACTAAGTTTTTTGAAACCATCGGCCTATCTGATTAACACTTCTCGCGGAAAAATTGTAGATGAAGTAGCACTCAAAAATCAGCTAAAAGCCGGAAAATTAGCAGGGGCTGCTTTTGATGTTTTCTCAATAGAACCCCCAGAAGACCCAGAGTTGATCCGTTTGCCAAATTTTTATTGTACTCCTCACATTGGGGGTAGTGCTGAAGAGGCTATCTTAGCCATGGGGCGGGCGGCAATAGAGGGTTTAGATCATGCAAAAAACCCTGAATCTTACGAATACTGCTTAAAATAAGAATCTTTTTTCAGGGCCTCTTCTACGGGAGGTATATCTTGAGGGACATCTATGGCAAGAGCTTGAAACTGAGTTTCTACACATTGGAGTGCGTAGCCGTGCTCGAGTACTCTGAGCATGTCAACCGACTCTAAGATTTCTAATGGAGTTTGTGGGAGTTTAGAAAAAATTTGTAAAAAAGAACGGCTAAATGCCATTACTCCCAGTTGTTTGAAATATTGAGGTATTTCAGAAGCTCTTTGTTGGGTCGGAATCGGTTCTCTTGAAAAATAAAGAGCATTTCTCTGGTTGTTAAAAACAACTTTGACAATATTATAATTTGTGGGATTTTCTATTTCAGGATTAATTTTTTGAATCAGATTACTCGCATAGCAGTTTTTATTCTCTTTAAATGGCTTCAGTACATCATGAATAGCTTGTGGGTTTAAAACCGGTTCATCTCCTTGTACATTGACAATGATATCAGCATTGATTTTCAGTGCTGCTTCAGCTACGCGATCCGTACAGCGGGTATGAGTGTTTGCAGTCATGATTACTGGCGCATGAAATTTTTTAGCTGCTTCCTCAATCTCTGAGTCACATGTGGCAATCCAAACTGAATCTGCTCCTACTGCCAAGACGCATCTTTTATAAACATGCTCGATCATTGGTAATCCTAAAATAGGTGTGAGAGGCTTACCTGGAAACCGAGTGGCAGCCATTCGACAAGGGATAATGACAGCAGTTTTTAGCATATGTTAGGTAAAAGCTTTCTGAGCAAATTCTAAAGTTTGTTTTGCTGCTTCTGAAATAAAGATAAAGTCAGTGCCTAAAGCAAAAAAAGTATAACCCATTTTAAACTTTGCTTCAATAATGGCAGGCTCGGGATGAACCAAATGTGCGCCACATGAAATCCCTCTTTTTTTACAAATGGAGAGTACGGTCTCTTCTGCAGCTAAAACTTTTGGGTGGTTCAATTGTCCAGGTAATCCCAATGATCCAGATAGATCGTATGGACCAATGATAACTCCATCTAGGCCTGGAACATCTAAAATAGACTCAAGGTTTCGCACCCCCTCTATTTGTTCAATGAGAGCAATGACAATGGATCGTTCATTAATAGATTCGAAGTAAGGGATAGGGTGAGATCCGTATCCCTGTGCCCTGTATAATCCATAACTTCTTTTACCGAGTGGGGGATACTTCACTGCATCTATCAAAAGTTTGGCATCATTTGCATTATTGATCATAGGGCAAATGACTCCATCGGCACCCGCATCCATGATTTTTCGGATTTCTATTCCCTGGTTTTCAGAAAGTCTTACAAGAGCGCATGCCCCAGCACCTTGTATGGTGGTAATTAGAGTTTGGATATCCTTAGGGTTTAACATGGAGTGTTCGTTGTCTATGGTCACCCAGTCGTAGCCTGCTTGAACCATCACTTCTGCAATAGACGAATTTCCTAAGCTCACCCAAGTACCCAAAGTCAACGTGCGCGAGCGAAATTTGTCTTTTAGTTTTTGTGCAGGAGTCATTAGGGCTTTATAATTAAACAATGAGTACTTGTCTATCTTATGTTACAGGTAAAAATAAAAGATGTGATGGTCGCAAAAAGAGCGGGGTTATATTGATTTTTCATGGAAAAACTCAAAGAGGTCCTTCTTGTGATTGGATTATTGCTTACGTTAACAGCGTTAAGGTTTATTAATTCTACTCCATGAACAAACTACTAAAAAACAGAGGAAGATCATCTTATTTTCTCATCAGTGGAGTATTGAGTGGAGTATTGAGTTTTCTGATTTGGAGAGCACTGATTCTTGTGGCAAGCCCAATGGAGTGGGGAGTCATGGATGATGTTTCGATGATCTACGGTTTCAAAAATCCTCTTTTTGATTGGAATTTACTTTCATATCTCAGGAGCTTTGTCAGGGACGATATCCAGTGGGGGCTTATACGCCCCACGTACGCTCTTTGGTGTTATTTTGTTTATGGATTTTTAGGGGTTCGTTATTCTTTAGAGCCACATTGGATCTATTTTCTTTGCTTTCTCATCTATTTGGGTACTGCATATGGATATAGCGTTTTATTCTCTAAGCTATTATTTTCAAAATCTAATGAAACTTTTACTCTAACGCATATTCAGCTTCTTTTCTTCTTGGTTTATCTCTCATTCACACCCAGTCTTAACCTGATCAATCTTATCTCACTCCAAGAAAAGTTAGCCATTGGTTTTATACTGATCGCCTGGTATTCATCGCTCCAAAAATCCTTGTTCAGTTTTTTTATTTCAGTTCTTTCCTTTCTTTTAGCTTTAGGTGCTAAGTCATCAGCAGTTGTATTTTTGATTCCATTGATTACAGCTCAGGTATTTCAGAAAAATAAAACTCTAAAAAGAGTCATTTTTCAAAGCTTAATTATACTTGCTCTTGGGTTGGGATGGTTTGTCCTTGCTATGAGGGTTGGACGGACAGGGAGTTATACTCAAAGGTATTTCTCCAATCCAAAGGGTGTAGAAATTCTTTTGCATTTCATAAAAGCAGGAGGTCCTTGGGCTTGGATCGTATCGATGGTTACATTTTTTGCATTTGGGAGAGCCGTGATTAGTTTTATTCGGAATCGTGAAAATACACCAGTATGGGAACTGGTTTGGCCAGGAACTCTCTTGCTAATGATTGCACTCATGTTGCCCTGGGGGCTCTATGGTTATTATTGGACAATAATTACCCCTCTTTTTGCCGGATGTGTGGTCCTTGTTTTTATGAAATTTTGGTTTGTCTCCGTACGTTTTTTAATTCCTATTTTTTTTATAACATTTTTAGTTTCAATGGGGCCAAAATTAGAAAAATTGATCCAAAGATCAGTTGCTACTCGGAGCGCAGGTGTATGGCTCAGTTCATCCCAAACGTTTT
>JAHFAB010000161.1 GCA_023250795.1 Bacteriovoracaceae bacterium | reverse complement strand
CAGAACATGTGATGATCAGATACGGCACCACTTGCCAACCAATAGAAACAGACTCACCTCGGTCGATGAGGACTTGCAAAACAGCCACCGCGACAAAAGAAAAGGCTGCCAAAAGCATGCCAACAGACATTTTTCTGAGTGGAGTCACTTTGACGCCCAATTTTTCGATCAGTGGATAAATGCCCAAACTAAAAAGTGGAATGAGGAACATGACCATAATGGGATTAATGGCTTGGATCTGTGAAGACTCCAAGTGCATTCCCCAGACGGTTTTCTGCATTTTCTCACCTTGCATGACCCAACTTGAACCACTTTGATCAAAAAGAGCCCAAAATGCTGAAACAGCAATGAATAGTTTAAAAATCGAAGCTGCAGCTTTGGCTCCCTCTACTTCTTCTAAAGTATATTTTTCTCGAGCGGTGTCGAAAAAACTTTGATCTGGTTTTTTCTTATTCAAGTTTTTGAGTGCGTAAAACAGAATCGGCAGAAATCCCACCTGGCCTGTTTTCCCAGTAGGTGGGACGTGGACATAGTGTTTACGCCCCAACCAAAATACATAAGTTGCAATGGCCATTAAAATCCCAGGGATCCCAAATGCCCAGCCTGAACCATATTTTTTGAGAACGATAGGGATGAGTAGGGTGGAAAAAAATGAGCCAAAATTAATCGAAAAGTAAAACAAATCAAAAACTTTTTTGACGAGCACTTTGTTTTTCTCGTTGAACTGATCGCCTACGTGGGCTGAAACGCAGGGTTTGATTCCACCTGCGCCCAAGGCAATCAGAGCGAGTCCGAGATAGGTTCCTGTTCTATTATCCCAAAGTGCTAAAACCCCATGCCCCAAGCAATAAACGGTGGAGAGAAGCATAATCGTTTTATATTTCCCCAAAAATCGATCAGAGAGAAAGGCACCGAATAGAGGAAGCAGATAGCAAGCTCCGGCAAAAAGGTGATAGATCGATTCTGCATGGTGCTCTTGGAGGAGTAAAACTTGAGTCATGAAGACGACCAAGATGGCTCGCATCCCATAGTAACTAAAACGTTCGCAAGCTTCGTTGCCCACAATGTATTTGATCTGTGGTGGAAATGAAATTTTCTCGGTTTGTGCCAGTCCTGTAGCTATGCTCGTACCCATTGTCAAACCCTCCTAATGAGTGGTCTTGATATGCTAGTCTCGTGAGAAAGGCGAGTTTTTTTATTTCGACCGTTTTGGAGCGCCGTCTTCGATGACTTTCTTAATCTGCTCTTCGATTTGATTAGGAACAGATTCGATGGCGTCCAGGAGGTTTTCCCCTAACCCTTTGAGGTCAGAGCCTGTTCGTTTTAAGCGCTCATGAATTCGCTTGGGAATCGCTTTCCCAATTTCTAAAACACTTAAGTTTTCTGGGTGTTCTTTCCAGTTTTCTACGAGAGGTCTTGCAAGGCCCTCATCAGACATTTGTAAGGGCGGAGGTAAAAATCCCCCAGTGGGGGGGTGCCATCCTTGGGGGATGAGGTCTAGTTTTTTTGCAATTTTAATTATGTCTAAGCCAGCTGTGTAAATATAATTTTGATAACCAACACCGTAGTCTAACCCCCAGCCTAAACTAAAAATCCATGGGTCAATTTCAAGCCCACCGGTGATGTGCATTCTGTTTTTCGTGTCTTGTATTCGAGAGAGCTCATAATAAGTGCCTATTTTTGCGGAGATTTCGAGTTCTTTATATTCTGCCAATTTATACTCCACCCCAAGTCTTGGCTGAAGTGTTATGTATTTTCCGACGGGTTTCGAATCATCACTGAGTAGAGCCGTGTTTTGGGATGTCCCCATTAAGTAGAGTGCCATCCCCACTCTGAAAAAACGGTTGGGAATCCATCCTAATCCCATGCCCAATCTGAACGGGGATTGTACGTCTTGGAAGAACTGAGAAATTCCAGAGGTTGAATCTTGAGAGGGGGCTGAAATCGATAAGGGCAAACTGACGCTTACACCCAACAGCCATCTCTGTGGAAATTTGATCATGACTCCAAAATTTCCACTGATGGCATAAGCAGTTTGAGAAACACTGGAGTCCGGTGAGTTTGTGAATTCTAGAGATTCTTTTGATTTACCTAAGAGGAGCCCCAGACCCAGAGAGAGCTTTTCATTCCACATCAGTCTTGCAACAGAAACTCGATATTCTTGGACAAAAACTCCGGCATTGACTGGAGTTTGAGAGGGAGCAAGCAGGTATTTCTGCCCCTCACTCTCGGGCGACCAAACTCCGAAGCTATAACCCCAGGGATAAAAGTTAGCTGCGATTCCACCGTTACCAGTGAGGAGGGGCTGGTCATAGTCTTGGACATTTTGGTCATGAACTTGATTGGCACTAAACTGAACCGCAATATTGGGTAAAGTCATGGCAAGGCCTGCTGGGTTCTCGCCTGAAGCAATAAAAGTATCGGCCAATCCCACTAGGGAACCTGCCATCCCAATTGTTCGGATGTCTCCCCTGACTGTGGTACTAATTCCTGAATATCCGTGATTTCTTTGAGTGTAAGGGAACGTCGACTCAGCGTATAAAGAGGTGGGATTTGCACTCAGTAGAATGATCAGAGCGGGTAACATTTGCTAATAATGATAATGGATTTGAAACAGATTTTCATTGGAAAATGCCAAGAGTCATCTAAACTCGAAGAATATGGGTGTTTACTCTCGATTCAAGAAAAATCCGGAAGGTTTTAGGGCTTTAGTCGAATTGCTGGAAGCGACGCCCATGTCTCGAAGACAGAAAATGATTGATATTGGTATGGCTGAAGATCCGGAATACACCCAAAAAGCGTTACAATATATTTTCAACTTCAGAGATATTATTGCACTTCCCGATGTTGAATTAGCCGAAGTCGTTGCAAAATCTCCCGCTCGTTCATTGGCTTACGCACTTTATACGCAAGCCGAAGACGTGAGGCAGAAATTTTTGAGAAACGCACAACCTCCACTCGCAGCTGAAGTCAAAGATCTACTTGCGATCCCGGTTGGGGCGAGGGAGTCTGGTGGTGCTCAGATTAAGATCATTACGATTGCACGAGAATTGGAAAAAAAAGGATTGGTGCGGACTAAGCAGATCCCCTTTGCGTTGGAAGAGACTTAGTTGTTGAGTGCCCCTGCTGTAACCCAGTCCGATACTGCTTGGATTTGTGCATCAGAGAGTTTTGAGCCACCTAGCGGCATGAGCCCAGCATTAATCTGCGTAAAAAATTTGCTTGAGGTGGGGGAAGAGGCGCTAAAGACTCCCGCAGTTGCAATGACTCTAGCATAGCTGGAGAGGTCCACGTTTCCATTGCCTGAATTAGCGGTGGCATGGCAAGTAATGCACTTGGCTTGGATGATGTTCGAATTGATTGAAGAAAAAGTAGCAGAGGTGGAACCCGTATCTTTATCTACTTGCTTGGCACAATAAAAGAATAAAAAAGTCGAAAGAAAAACAAAGGCACCAGTAAAAAAAGTTTTTTTCATTAGATTGTGTTCCATTTAGGTATTATAGAATGGATGTGAGAAAAAAAGCAAATGGGGGCGCGATTTTATGAAAGAATTGGAAATGGAAAGGATGCTTGACCAAGCATATGAGGCTTTTATCCGGTTCCGAAAATCCAGTCGGTTTGTCAGAGCACAGCTTCTGCAATGTATTGCTCAGGGAATCTCAGATCGAAGATCAGAATTTGTAGAAACTATAATCAACGAGGCCAGAAAACCCAAAGCTTTGGCTGAAGTGGAAGTGAACCGTGCGATTCAGACCTTCATGATTGCAAGCGAAGAAGCAAAGCGGTTTGGAGGAGAAATTATTCCTTTAGATTCTGAAGCTTCCTCTCAAGAGTTTGATCCAGCCTTGAGTACTTGGGTTCCACGGGGTGTGGTTCTAGCCATTACGCCTTTTAATTTCCCTCTCAATTTGGTGGCCCATAAAGTCGCCCCAGCCCTAGCAGTGGGGGCTTCAGTGATTGTAAAACCTCCTCCCCAGGCACCGGGTGCAGCAGTTTTATTGGGGGAGGTTTTTGATGAAATTCAAAAGAAAGAAGCCTCCCTGCAAAATGCTTTGCAAGTAGTTCAAGCCTCCCATGAAGAAATATCACACGCGATTAGAGACCCCCGTGTGGCAGTGCTCAGTTTTACAGGGAGTGATCAAGTGGGGTGGATGCTCCAAGAGAAAGCGTATAGAAAAAAAGTGGTTTTGGAGTTGGGTGGAAATGCGGGAGTTATTGTCCATGAAGATGCGGACTTGAAACGTGCTGCCAGCCGATGTGCTTATGGAGGGTTTGCCTATTCTGGACAAGTTTGTATTTCAGTTCAGAGAATTTTAGTCCATGAAAAAATCAGAGCCGATTTTCAGGAGTTATTTTTACAGGAAGTTTCAAAAATCAAATCTGGCAATCCAAGGGAAGAAGGGGTTTTAGTCGGGCCTCTGATTGACCAGAAGTCAGCAGATCGGGTTTTTTCTTGGATTGAGAGTGCTCAGAATAATGGAGCTGAAGTTTTAATCGGAGGTAAGAGAGAGGAAAATTTGATTTATCCCACAGTGATGACAGGTGTTTCGCACGAACATTCGTTATGGACTGAAGAAGTTTTTGGTCCGGTTGTTCTTCTGGAGTCTTATCGAGATTTTGATGAAGCGCTGGAGAAACTCAATTCCTCTCGTTATGGGCTTCAGGCTGGAGTTTTTACAAAAAATTACCCGCTCATACAAAAAGCACGGGATCAGCTCGAAGTGGGTTGTGTTGTCATTAATGAAGTTCCCACTTTTAGAGCCGATCACATGCCCTATGGAGGTATGAAGGACTCAGGTCAAGGTCGAGAAGGAGTCCGTTTTGCAATGGAAGAATTTTCGGAGAGAAAAATTTTTGTGACTTGGCGAGGTCTTACTCCACTAGCTTGAGCGCTAGTTTTGGATTCGAGTTGGCCTGACTCACAACAGCTATATTCGAATTTAATATAATGTTATTTTTTGCGAGTTCGCTCGACTCTTCTGCAAAATCTGTGTCTTTGATTCGGCTTCTTGCTGCTGTAATATTTTCATTGAAAACTCCCGTGTTTTGCATCGAAGCTTCAAGCCCATTTTGAAATGCGCCTAAAGTAGCACGGCTTTCACTGATCTGATTGATTGCATAATCAATTTTAAATAGATTTTCCCTCGCTTGTTCTTTTGTGAGCGTTGCAAGGTCATAAATGCCAAGCGCGTGGATGGTTTGAGCGAGATCGGCTGATTTGAACGAAGTGCGGTCATTTTGAGCATTGTTT
>JAHFAB010000160.1 GCA_023250795.1 Bacteriovoracaceae bacterium | reverse complement strand
AGAGGAGAAAGTAAGATTCGGATGCATTGAAGTGCTGGGATGTCGAATAAGAGCGCGGCTAAGAGGATGTACATTACCGGGAAGGTCATGTAACCCATTGCAATCATCTTGAGAAAGCGAGTGGTATAGTTTTTCACAGTCGTGTCATTAATTATGCCAAAAAGCTGGAAAAAGAATACCAGAAAAGAACTAAAAAAATGAAATGCTTGAGTGAGGCGGCCGAACGCGTTATGAGACAGAAATGGCAAACACTTTTCAAGTTCCTATTCCAGTCAATGAACCAGTCAGACAATATACCCAAAGTGAAGAGAGCCTGAGGGCGAGCTTGAAAGCTAAGCTCAAATCCATTGCATCTGAAAAAATAGAGATTCCATGCGTCATTGGTGGGGTGGAGGTTCGAACAGGAGTCAAACGCACGGTCGTTATGCCCCATCATCATCGCCATGTTTTGGCAGAATTTCATCTCGCGGGTCCAAAAGAGCTTGAGATGGCTATTGAGGCTTCTCGCAAAGCAAAGCCTGCCTGGGAGGCTTTGGAGTGGAAAGAGCGTGCCGCGATTTTTCTCAAGTCAGCTGATCTTTTGGCGGGACCTTATCGGGATATTTTAAATGCGTCTACGATGCTCGGACAGTCCAAAAATGTTTTTCAGGCTGAGATTGACGCGGCTTGCGAGTTGATCGATTTTTTTAGGTTTAATGCGCATTTTTATGAGCAGATTTTGCAAACCCAGCCCATTTCTTCTGTGGGGGTGCAAAACTCTATGGACTACCGACCGCTCGAGGGTTTTGTTTTGGCGATTACTCCGTTTAATTTTACTTCGATTGCTGCGAATTTGCCGGCTGCCCCAGCGCTCATGGGAAATACAGTTTTGTGGAAGCCCTCTGACACGCAGGTTTTATCGGCTTACTACACAATGAAACTTTTTAAAGAAGCGGGGCTTCCAGATGGGGTGATTAATTTCATCCCGGCAGAGGGTCCTCTTGCGGGGCAAGTTTTACTGCCCCATCGAGAATTAGGGGGAGTTCATTTTACTGGCTCGACCGCTACCTTTCAGACGATTTATAAAACTGTGGGGCAAAATGTTGAGAATTATCGATCTTATCCAAGACTTGTGGGTGAAACAGGGGGAAAAGATTTTGTGTTTGCGCATCCGTCGGCAGATATTGAAGCGCTTTCGACTGCGTTGATTCGGGGTGCGTTCGAATACCAAGGCCAAAAATGCTCTGCTGCTTCTCGAGCTTACATTCCTCAGAGTCTGTGGGGACAGTTAGAGAAAAAATTTGTAAGTGAAGTCAGTACTATTGCCATGGGGGATGTTCAAGATTTTAGAAACTTTATGAATGCTGTGATTGACGAGCGTTCTTTTAAAAAAATATCTCAGTTTATCGATCACGCCAAGTCTTCTTCTCAGGCGAAAATCTTGGTAGGTGGCAAAACAGATTCTAGTACAGGATATTTTGTGTCTCCCACTGTGATTCTGACATCTGATCCGAAATACAAGAGCATGGTGGAAGAGATTTTTGGCCCCGTCTTAACGGTTTTTGTGTATGAAGACTCTCAGCTAGAAGAAACGCTCAAAATCTGTGACGAGTCCACGGCTTATAGTTTGACTGGAGCTGTTTTTGTTCAGGATCGTACGGCTCTGGAGCACATGTCTTCTCGTCTGAGAAATGCCGCTGGAAACTTCTACATCAATGATAAACCCACAGGCGCTGTTGTAGGCCAACAGCCCTTCGGTGGGGCACGTGCTTCTGGAACTAATGACAAAGCCGGCAGCATCTTAAACCTATATCGATGGCTCTCTCCCAGGACTGTGAAAGAAACTTTTCACCCCCCGAAAGATTATCGATATCCGTTCATGGCCTAATACTTTTTTAAAACGAAGCCGTTTCCACTTTCAAAAGAGCCTTCTTTAGGGATGATTATTTTTCGCATAGATGGAGTTGAACTGAGTCTGTGTTTTTGTAAAAAATCAGGATCTACACTTAGAAAATACTCTCCAACCTGTATGGAGTTGATCCAAAACAATCCTTCATGATCCGTCAAAACAGTTTTCATTTTTTCTTGAGTTTGCACTTTTTCAAGTAGGATAGGGATATCTTTTTTTCTGATTTCTCCGTTTGAAATTTCTATAATCCCGTCAATTTCTCCAACTGCATTGACTGGAAATTCTACAAAATTAGTTTTTCCAGGACGTGGAATAATGCGAACCCCATTTTTTGAGGGTTCTAATATCGGATTCTCGATCGTTCGAAGTGAAAGAGCAATATCTGTCGGGACATATGGAGATAAGTGATTGAGATACGCACCTCCATTTTCATCTGTTAGCAAATCTTCTTCTCTTTGGTTGACGATTAGACCAATACCCGAAAGAACTTTTTCACCCGGATCATATTTCCCATTATAATTTTCATCGATAAAAACTTGTACTGACGCAGCACCATACCGGGCCTGTGTTTCAGATTCGATATGAAGTTCACTCTGGTGAGGATCCCAAGCTAAGCTCATATTTAACAATAGTCCGACCGTATACTCTGCGTTCGAATTTCCTGAGCCCTCACAACCTAAGAGGAAACTTTTAAACTGCCTGGAGAGTGAAACTGAAGCTTGCTTGAGATTAGACCCTGGAAAATATTTGAACCCTCCCGTCCCGGAAAATTTTTCTGAAAACTTAGTTTGTATTTCACTGTCAAAGACTTTAATTCCGCCAAAGCCATAGCTCATCCCTATTCGATAAACCGAAAAACCAGGAATAAAATGCAAATCAAATTTTCCAGAGACAGAGCTTGGATTGCCCAGGTCGTAGAGTATGTCGTGGTTGAACAAAAGCCGACCTAAGTGAGTGACAGTCCTTTGGGTTAAGCTAGTAATCAAAGAATCATCTACAAAAAGATTTCGTGTAATTTCCCAGCTCAATCTCATACTCGGGTGAGAAAATAAAATATGATTTAGGTTAAAAGAAATTTGCTCTTTTTTCATAAGATCTTCGTCAGGGTTAAACAGCTCGCTCTTAAAGTTATAAAGCTGAGTGTATTTTGCCCCAAGTGACGCTTTCATGAATGGCATTCTCATTTCTAATTGCCAAGCCTTCCCGTTCTCTTGGTTGAAAGCTCCTAGTCCAGAAATCAAGAAATACTTGTTAAACCCGCTCAAACCTAAGTAGGCATATGACTTTGGGTTTGGATTTTGGAGCCAATTCAATCGAGCTATTCCTGTCCTGGCAGTAATATGCTTAGTAATGCTTTGATCTATTTGAGCTAGATACAAATTAGAGTGTCCAAGATCTCCCAGAGCTAGTCGAAAATCTCTACCTTGTGGACGGATAAGGTCTGAATCAATTTGATAAGATTGGAATTCTTCTTTTCTCTGTCCCTGTGGGCCATAAAAAATAAGTTGAAAATCATTTTTTCCATAATTCAGTTCGACGTCTTTGAAGGAGTATCTTCCCGTGCCATCTGAAACTTGTCGCCCGATGAGTAATTCATTGTGATAGAGCTCCACTTCCCATCCAGATAAAAGTTCCCCCTGAAACTCTTGATTTCCAAATAGACTCAGTGCGTTTAAGGGGTAACTTGAGACTAAGAGTCCTCTTATATTTTTTCCATTGCTGATCAGGGGTAGATTTGGAAAACCAATATCGTAGAGTTGGACCTCTCTCGCATGGAGGGGTCCCAGCAATTTTCCCTCCGTGTCTTTTCTTCCTAGCTCTAAACGCCATTTGCCCAATTTTCGGTCTAGAAATGAAAGTGAAGTGATGGAGTCTAACCCAAGTAACTCGTTCCCAACTGTGAGGTCGTTTCGAGTCAAATGATTAGAAAATAGGGATTGAGTGTCTACAAAAGGGCCTTCGAACCAATTATTTCTGAGAGTCTCTTTGGGATAGCCTGGATCAAACTTGGATTGACTGGACAATATTCTCTCTGCTTGTAGTTCTCGTTCTTTTTGAAGTTGATAGGGCAATTTCTCGTTTGAACTAATAATGATTTTTAGTCGGATGAGGTCTATTTTAAACTGCAGTGGAAACCAGGTTTCAAAATATTTCTGAGAGATATAAAAATCATTTTCAAACAGCAATACATCATCGCATTGTGATCCTTTTAGAGGGAGATTGGATTTTACAGACCCATATTCCACCATACATTGATTGAGATTGAGTTTAAAATGTCGAGATTCATTGAGGATAAAACCCTCTGCCACTTTTAATCTCGGAGAAACCTTGATGTCCAAACCGATCGCATCGGTCAGAAATGAAAGAGGAAAATACCAAGTGCCAGATCTTTCATAAGCAATGAGAGAGTCTGTAACGACGGAGCCATCTTCGAAAGCGACTTCGAAAAGAGTTTCGTGTTCAGCTGAGTGGGCAGAAATAGGAGAAAGACTGAAGACTAAAAAAACTACTATTGAATAAAGCACTGAGTAAAGCCAAGAGTGAAACATGAAGCTAAACACCCTAAACTCTGCTTGACCAAAAAGAAAGTGCAAGATACTTCTGCAGAAATCATGTTTTTGAAAAATGTTTTTGTGAGTTTTTTATTGGTTTTTTTCTCGACTGAGGAGGTGTGTGACGCTGCTAGTACCACGGCGTTTGCGCTACAGCGCGTTACTACTGCTATTTCGATACAAAAACTCACAGACTTAAACTTTGGTGAAGCTCCACAGGGTGATCCAAAAAAGGAAATTCCGCCCGGCAATGCTCCAAATGGTGAAAATGCAAGTTTTGAAGTTTCAGGTGAAGGGAATCGTTCTTATATGATTGTTTTGCCTTCCAATAACCAAATCAAAATGACTTTGGCCCATGATGAGAGTTTATTTCCAGTAAAAGAAATTTCAGTAGACGATTTTAGATCAAATCCCTCTGAGCAAGGTTCGTTGGGGTCGATGGGCAAACAAACCCTCTATGTGGGAGCCACTCGAGCACCACTTGCAACGAACCAAGCACCTGGAAGTTATCGGGGGGCTTTTGTCGTGACGGTAGTTTATTGAAACACGGTCTACTTAATTTCTACCTCAATAGAATCCAATAATTTTCCGCCATCTTCTTTAGGCTCTTGATAGTCTAGACGCAGTTTTCCAGACTTTAGATTGATATCGGAAGGAGGCTTTAGCGCAAAAGAAACGTTGCGGTCTTTGATATATGAAGAAACTCCGGAGATATATGCAATTTCAATCGGATCCGATTTTTCTTGAGTAGAAAAAAATGCTTTGAAATCACCAAATGGAAATCGATTGCCTTGGTAACCCAATTTGACCTCAAAAGCTTTTTCCCCAGATTTTAAGTCCAATAGTTTCAA
>JAHFAB010000159.1 GCA_023250795.1 Bacteriovoracaceae bacterium | reverse complement strand
CTCCTTCAGCGTAATATCTAAGAGAGCACCAATTCGTGAAGGCAACGATCTGAGAAACCAAATGTGGGCAACTGGAGTTGATAATTCGATATGCCCCAGTCTTTCACGACGAACTTTGGATTGAATCACCTCTACACCGCATTTTTCACAAACCACACCACGGTGTTTCATTCTTTTGTATTTTCCACAATTGCACTCGTAATCCTTGACTGGACCAAAGATTTTAGCGCAAAAAAGCCCATCTCGTTCTGGCTTAAAAGTCCTATAATTAATCGTTTCAGGCTTTTTCACTTCGCCATAAGACCACTCCCGAATTTTCTCTGGAGAGGCCAGGGCAATGCGAATTCCTGTAAAACTTAAAGGATCTTTTGGTTTATCAAAAAAATTTAGAAGGTCTTTCATTTTTTACCCTCGGTTAATTGAATTATTAAAATACAAACCTACTCAAAGCACAGTACCTTTCAACTTAGAGACATCCTTTTCTTCACCATCTTCGATCAACTCCACGTTCAGAGCCAAACTCTGCAACTCTTTCACAAGAACGTTGAAAGACTCAGGCAATCCAGGCTCAAGCAAGTGCTCTCCTTTGACAATGGCTTCATACATACGATTTCTTCCAGTCACATCATCTGACTTGACAGTTAAGAACTCTTGTAATGCAAAAGCTGCTCCATACGCCTCGAGAGCCCAAACTTCCATTTCTCCCAAGCGTTGTCCTCCGAACTGAGCTTTTCCTCCCAGTGGCTGCTGAGTCACTAAGCTATAAGGGCCAATACTTCTGGCATGGATTTTTTCTTCGACCAAGTGATGCAATTTTAGCATATACATAATGCCTACGGTCACTTCTTCCGCAAAAGTATCTCCTGTCACTCCATCGTAAAGAGTAGTTCGACCTTGGACTGGGAGATCAGCTAAACTCAACATCCTCTCAATGTCTTTTTCAGCAGCACCATCAAACACTGGACTTGCAAAATGAACTCCATTTTTCAAATGGTGAGCCATTCGTTTCAGTTCTGCGTCTGAAGCCTTATCGACATATTTTTCTACTTCAGAATGAGAATAAGTTTCTTTGAGTAATTTTCTAAGTTTATCTCCTTGGAACTGCTCTAAATAAGCATTAATTTTTTGACCAATGCCATAAGCAGCCCAACCCAGAGACAGCTCTAAAAGTTGTCCAATGTTCATACGAGAAGGCACACCGAGCGGATTGAGCACCATATCAACCGGCACACCATTGGCCATGTAGGGCATATCTTCGAGTGGGACAATTCGGCTAATCACCCCTTTATTTCCGTGGCGCCCTGCCATTTTATCACCAACCTGGAGTTTTCTCTTAATGGCAATTTGGACTTTGACCATTTTGATTACACCCGGAGCCAATTCGTCTCCTCTTTTAAGTTTGTCTATCTTTTCCTTGAAAACATATCGCACAGCTTCGATCTTCTCTTTTGCTGTCTTCATGATTTCAGTCACTTCTTGTTCTAATTGGTCCTTCACAGGGATGAATCCCAATAAGTCAAACGGGATCGATGCTAAAATCTCATCATCCATTTTTTGACCTTTTTTCAGCAACTCAACCGATCCATCTTCAGAAAGCAATTTTCCAGTGGTAGCAGCCCCATCGAGGATCTTGACTATTTTTCCTAAAGCAGACTCCCTGATGGAATCAATTTCGATCCTCTCGTCTCTGCGAATCTTAAAAATATGCTCTTCTAAAATAGATTTGCTTCTCTCATCTGGCTCTGTGCCCTCACGAGCAAAAACTTGAGCATTAATCACAATCCCTTGCACTCCAGAGGGAACTCGGAGTGAAGTATCTCTGACATCTCCAGCTTTTTCACCGAAGATAGCTCTAAGCAGTTTCTCTTCTGGAGAAAGCTGCGTCTCCCCTTTCGGCGTCACTTTTCCAACAAGGATATCTCCTGGTTTTACTTCGGCGCCGATACAAATAATTCCGCTTTGATCTAAGTTTTTGAGAGACTCCTCGCCCACATTTGGAATATCGCGAGTAATATCTTCTTTCCCGAGCTTAGTATCTCTGGCCACACATTCGAACTCTTCGATGTGAATAGAAGTAAACGTGTCTTCTTTGATCAAACGTTCAGAAATTAATATGGAGTCTTCGAAGTTATACCCTCCCCATGGCATAAACGCGACCAGCACATTTTGCCCAAGGGCTAGCTCTCCTGTGTCAGTGGCCGGACCGTCAGCCAATGCATCTCCAGTTTTAACTTTGTCACCAATGTGCACGATGGGTCTCTGAGTGATACAAGTGTTTTGATTAGAACGTTGATATTTAGTCAAATTATAAATATCCACATCTGAACCCACATCATCAGAGCGAGCACCTGAACGGCGAACCACTATTTTTGTTCCATCCACCATGATTACTTCGCCATCATGGAAACAGGTCACTAAATGCCCAGAATCTCGCGCCACTACTCTTTCAATACCCGTTCCTACCATAGGTGCAGAAGTACGGATCAAAGGAACCGCTTGGCGTTGCATGTTGGATCCCATGAGCGCCCTATTAGCATCATCGTGTTCCAAGAATGGGATGAGAGATGCAGCGATAGAGACCAGTTGATTGGGAGACACATCCATGAGTTCGATTTCATCTGGATTGACAAGAGCAAACTCACCTTTTCTTCTTGCAGCTATCGGATCAGATCCAAATTTACCGGTCTTTAAGGCGTCTGGAGAAACTTGAGCAATAATTTTATTTTCCTCTTCAGTTGCCGTAAAAAATTTTATCTCATCAGAAGATTTTCGATTTTGAACAACACGATAAGGAGTTTCTATAAAACCAAACTCATTGACACGCGCATAGGTAGAAAGACTGGCGATCAAACCAATGTTCGGTCCTTCCGGCGTCTCAATCGGACAAATTCGACCATAGTGAGTATTATGAACGTCTCGAACTTCGAACCCTGCACGTTCCCTGGTCAAACCTCCTGGTCCTAGTGCTGAAAGCCTTCTCTTATGAGTGACTTCAGACAGAGGATTGGTTTGGTCCATAAACTGAGAAAGCTGACTCGACCCGAAAAATTCTTTCACCACTGCGGCGACTGGCTTTTGATTAATGAGATCATGAGGCATGAGTGTTTCAATTTCTTGAATGCTCATTCTCTCCTTGATTGCTCGCTCCATACGAACAAGTCCAATTCTATACTGATTCTCAATCAGCTCACCCACAGGACGTACTCGTCGATTTCCAAGGTGATCGATATCATCGATCGATCCTCGTCCGTTATTAAGTTCACAAAGATAGTTTAAGGTAGAAAGAATATCACTTTTCAATAAAGTAGTCGTCTCAGTAGGAATTTTATTTTCTGGAAACTTATAATTGAGTTTCAAACGCCCGACCTTTGAAAGATCGTAACGATCCGGGTTAAAAAACAGGTTTTCAAAAAGCTGCTTGGCTGCTTCTACTGTGGGAGGATCACCTGGACGCATCCTCTTATAAATCTCAATGAGGGCTTCTTCCGGACTCGAAATTTTATCAACAACCAGTGTCTCACGCACGAAAGGTCCAAAAGTCAAGTTATCCGTAAAAATAACTTTTACTTCTTTGATCCCTTTTGCAGTCAAATCCTGGATTTTATTTTGAGTCAGCTCTTGATTTGTTTCTAAAAGAACTTCGCCAGTTTTCTCATCTACAATGTCTTCAGAAGCAACACGACTCAGAACTGTTTCAACTGGAATTTCGAAACGCCTAATCCCAGCATCTTGAATTTTTTGAATGACTGCCTTTGTAAATTTACGATTCTTTTTAACAATCACATCGCCTGATTTTGGATCTAAAATATCCTCTTCAGCTCGTTGACCAGAGAGTATATCTAAATCTACAGTCTTATAAAACTTACCGTCTTTTTCAAATAGGATTTTTTCTACTCTATAAAAATAGTTTAAAATATCATAATTAGACATTCCCAATGCACGTAAAATAATAGTCGCTGGGAGTTTCCTTTTGCGGTCAATTCTAGCAAACAAAATGTCTTTATGGTCAAATTCGAAATCCAACCACGATCCTCGATGTGGGATCACTCTTGCAGAATAGAGAATTTTCCCGCTCGAATGACTTTTCCCCTCGTCATGATCAAAAATAACACCAGGAGACCTGTGAAGCTGACTCACAATGACTCTCTCAGTTCCATTAATAATAAAAGAACCTGCATCAGTCATCAGGGGGATTTCCCCCATGTAAACTTCTTGTTCTTTGATATCCCGAATATTTCTTGTGCCCGCTTCTTCATCTACTTCGAAGACAACAAGCCTGACTGTAATTTTTAGAGGAGCTGCAAATGTCATCCCTCTCTGCCTACATTCGGCCACGTCGTACTTTGGTTTTTCTAAAGCGTAGCTCTCAAACTCTAACAAAGCAGTTTTGTTAAAGTCTTCGATCGGAAAAACAGATTTGAAAACCGCATGCAGTCCGGACATATCCCTCTTCTGAGGCGCCATTTCTGCCTGAAGAAATTTTTCATACGACTTTCTCTGAAGCTCTATTAAATTTGGAATCTCGACAGGAATCGTAATTTTTGAAAAATCTTTCCTGACTCGGCGATTCTCCGCAAAAAGAGAGGCCATGCTCGCTCCTTCAAGTGAAAGGCAAAAAACTCAAATAGAAAAAGAGAATCTCTTTTTCTCAAAGAGCTCCTTGCCGAAAAACATTAATCTGTAATTCTTAGCCATCCCCAGCCTACCTCTTTTAAGAGGTAACGCAAGGGCGAAGTACCAACCCAAGAGATCACTTAATTTCTACCTTGGCTCCTTCAGCTTCAAGCTTTTTCTTAATCTCATCGGCTTCCTGCTTATTTACACCTTCTTTGAGAGTCTTAGGGGCACCCTCTACAAGATCCTTAGCTTCTTTGAGACCAAGCCCTGTGATCGCACGTACTTCTTTGATCACATTGATTTTCTTTTCTCCTGCCACCGATAAAACCACGGTGAACTCCGTCTTTGCTTCAGCAACCGGAGCAGCAGCAGCAGCACCCATTGCCATAGCAACTGGAGCAGCAGCAGAAACTCCAAACTTAGTTTCTAGCTCCTTCACCAATTGTGAAAGCTCAAGAACTGACATATTTTCAATAAAGGAAACGACATTTTCCTTTGTAATTGCAGTCGACATCTTCCTTACCTCATAGCCTACCTGCCATCTTAGCTTTGGTTTTTAGGAATCATCCGAGAACTCATCCAAAACCTGTTTTCTAAAAACCTTCTTGGTTTTTAGCCGAAACGTTCACCCGAAGTAGTCTCAAAATCATGCCTCCGGATTTGCTTTCTTCTTTTCAATCGCCGCTAACACTGTCACAAAACTACGAGGAACAG
>JAHFAB010000158.1 GCA_023250795.1 Bacteriovoracaceae bacterium | reverse complement strand
ATCTTGATTTTTCGGATAGGTCTTCGATATTCATACTTGCTGAAACATCTAAAACAAGCATGATATCAATTCCACTCACAGTTCTTTCCATTTGATGAAAGCTAGATTGGGGCTTGGCCAAAGCTAAAACCAAAAAAACAAGTCCTAAACACCTCAAAAGGAGTTTCAATCGGATAGGGTTTTTCCTGGTAAATTTCTGATCCATAGAGATCGAATAATAAATTCGGGGAGGTTGATTCCTCTTATACCACCAACGGAAAAAAAGTGGGATCAGAAGTATTAAAAATAAAAAAGGCCAAGAACTAAAGCGCATTTTCTTTCTCCTTTTCTAATTCTTTCTTCCTACGGGTTTTTTCTATAAATGATCTAGCATATTTCAAAATTTCACTACCTTCCTCATGACCCGGAGTATAATCCGTAAACTTCACTCGATCTAATGAAATCAGGTATTTTCTAAAATCGTCGCTTTCTGAAGACCCATCAGACAAAATTCGATATTCGTCAAATTTTCTGATAATTTCCTGTGAGGTCGACTCAAGAGCGTAAAAACCATAACGAGTTCCAATATACCTCTTCATAATCTCTGATGTTTTAAAATAATGAACTTTAAACCTTCCCTTTTGCATGAGTTTTTGATTTTCAAGCTCCCCGAGGGAGTTGAGTGCCGCTTCATCCTCTGAAAGCATAGGCGCTATTACCTTTGTAACAGCTATAGTCTTGGGGAGTTTTCTCTGTTTGAACCAATACCTCAAAAGAAAAATCAATCCAGCGAGAAGAACTAGAAAACCCAAACCAAGCAAAATGACAAAAACCAATGGGAATGGAAGTCGCAGAGGGGGTTTGAGCTTAGCCCACTCCGCTGACTTAGGATCAATGGCTGATGAAATATCTAAAATGAGAGATTTTGTCAGGCCAATTTTTTTCCCTTCTCCGTTTAGAATAATCAAAGAGGGTAGAGTCAGTTTGCCTGATTTTATAGGAACTAAACTAAATTCGAAATCACTTCCCTTTTTAATTCCCTTTTCATCTGAAACATCCCAGCCCAATTCCTCTAATGATTCTGTTTCTTGATGTTCATTCAGCACAGCCTGGGCGAGTTCATTTGGAAGACCCATCACTTTTAGTTTAAGTTGATCTCCTACTAAGATCTTTTGTTGAGAATTTTCAGAAAAAACTGTTTCATAGACTGGAAGTTCAGGAGTTTGTTCCTGAGGGGTTTGCGAATAAGCGGAGTGAGATAATAAAATCACGCTCAAAAAAAACCGAAGAAGTGAATGCAAACTAATGTCTTTGCCTAGCACGTGCTCGAAAAAAACGAACCACCGAATCCCCATAATTTTCCTCTGAAAGTATTTTCAAATAATCAATTCTCTTTCCTTTGATCGCTGAAGCCCTTTCTTTTTCAAACTGAGTTTGGGCTTCCTGAAACCATTTTTTAAAAACAGATGAACCGGTATCCACATAGTGTTCTCGTCCAGTTTCTAAATCCTGCATCAGAACTTTACCCACCTCTGGAATTTTTTCCTCCCTCAGATCACCCACTCTGATTGCAACCACATCGTGTTCGCTAGCGAGTTTTTTTAGAGATTTCTCGTATCCTTTTGACCTAAAATCACTCAAAATAAAAATCACTCCAGTATGTTTTAAAATGCGGTGAGCTGTCTCAAACGCCAATGACAAATCAGTTCCTTTACTCACTGCTTGAAAAGTGAGTAAATCACGTAGGATTCTTAAAACATGTTGGCGCCCCTTCTTGGGTGGAATAATTTTTTCCACTCGATCGCTGCAAAGTATCACACCGATCTTATCTCCGGTATGTGTAGCTGCATAAGCGAGCATCCCTGAAATTTCTGCAACAACTTCGGATTTCATTTTTTCCACTGAACCAAATCCCTGAGAACCCGACACATCAATCACAAGTAAAACAGTAAGCTCTCGTTCCTCTTCGAATTTTTTGATGAGTGGATCACGCGTTCTAGCTGTCACTTTCCAATCAATGTGTCGTACATCGTCGCCTGGGACATAGAGTCTATGTTCTGAAAATTGGACACCATGTCCTTTGAAATGGCTTTTATATCCTCCAGACATGAGATCCTCGACTCTTCTTCGTGTCACAATCTCAAGCAGTTTTACTTTTTTAAGCAACTCGTCTGAAAGCATCCGTTCCTCCTCTAATTAAGGAACTTCGACATGTTCTAGAACTTTCTGAATCACCTGTTCACTATCCATTCCGTCTGCCTCTGCTTCAAACGACATCACGATCCGATGTCTGAGAACATCATAGGCAATGGATTTTACATCTTCTGGAGTCACATATCCTCTGTGTCTGATGAAAGCATTAGCGCGACTAGCTTTTGAAAGAGCAATCGTAGCTCGAGGTGAAGCTCCAAATTGGATCATTTGTTTCAGTTCGGGCAAACCCATACGATCAGGAAAACGAGTCGAGAAAACAATCGCCAAAATATAATCTTTTAGTTTTTCATCCATGTAGATTTTAGTGCACATTTCTCTCGCATCTAAAATCGTTTTTGGGTGACAAACTTTTCCAGCTTTGGGTGGAGACACGGAGGACATTCTATTCAAAATACTTTTTTCTTCCGGCAAAGTGGGGTAATTGACTTTGACCTTAAACAAAAAACGATCCAGCTGAGCTTCCGGCAAGGCATAAGTTCCTTCTTGCTCAATTGGATTTTGAGTCGCCAAAACGATAAACGGATCTTGCAAAGGATAGGTCGTATCACCGATGGTCACCTGCCGCTCTCCCATCGCTTCGAGTAATGCGCTCTGAACCTTAGCTGGGGCGCGATTGATTTCATCAGCAAGCACTAAATTTGTAAAGATAGGGCCTTTTTTAGGAGTAAATTCCCCTGTCTTTTGGTTAAATATCATCGTGCCCACCAAATCCGCTGGCAGAAGATCTGGGGTGAATTGTAATCTTTGAAAATCAGCATGAATCACGTCTGCTAGCGTTTTGATCGTCAGCGTTTTTGCAAGCCCAGGCAAACCCTCCAGTAAAACATGCCCGTCACAAAGCAACGCGAGTAAAAGTCGTTCGAGTAGAGGTTTTTGCCCAACGATGACTTTGGAGGTTTCGTTCAAAATATCTTCGATAAACAAACTGTTCTTTTTGATTTCTTCAGTCAGTGACTGAACGTCCATAGAAGTAGTGTTCGACATAACTCTCATCTTCTGACGAAGAAAGGTGAGAGTCAACGGGCAAGCGTTTTTCTCATGAACAATATAAAATCATCTAAGTCACCCTTTTCTAAATGTGAACTGAACGTCCTCAAAACCCGATTAACACCCTCGGGATTTCTCTGGGTCAGCTTTAAAACTTCTTCTAGATCATCTATATGCGCTGCGATAAATTTTCTCAGAAAGGGTCCCACTCTAACTTGCTCAGGATCGTGCTCTACTTCGAGCAAGCGTATAAAATCCAAAAGCCAAGGGGGGGGTTGAAATTCAATTTGAATTTGTCCTGAGTTGAGTAGTTTCAATATCTCATATCCATGTAAAAATGCTGAATCTTTTGGGTCTTGCCCAAACGCAAGTTTCAAAATCTTTCCAAACTCAGTTTTTGTTTGCGTATCTCTCGAATATGCCAAAGCTCTCATCCAGGAAGTGAGGGGGGGAGAACTGAACCATTCTCTGAACAGTCCCAAATGCGATAGAAGAAATGTTTGATCTTCGTTCAAAACCTGATCTAAAAAACTTAAACTTGGCTCCAAAAGCCGATAACGCCCCAGCTGTAAAATCAAATGATAAAGAAACTGACTGATCTCTCTATTTTGTTGGTCTCTGTCTTGTGAACTACTTGCCTTAAACCACTCTTCTGTAACCCGGTTCACCAGAACATGATCCTGATCTTTTACAAATACTCGGTCTAACAAAGGATAAAACTCGGGTAGATCTACAACCTCTCGAACGGCCCGTAAAAAATCAGTTAAATGTGGCCCCGCTCCACGAACACCCCCTCCAATTTGATGCACCAAGCCAAGTCCAGCCAACTGAGTAATCACACTGAAATTATTTTTCCATTCAGAACTTGAATTTCGATACATTTCTGGCGTGCTCGTGTTGATCTCAAAAAATAAATCTCTGAGGACTTTGAGTCCCCCGTCATAACGAGTCCCACTTCCGGGTAGATTTTCTTCGACAACAGATAAAACTTGGCGAATATTATAAAGCCTTACTTGATCCTCAAAAGAAATAAAAATTTTCTCTATCCCTAAAGTTAATACTTCTTTGAAAGGAAAACCAGGCTTCTGCCCACAAGGCGGTATTTCGGGTAGACCTACCCAATCCTCAAACTGTTTTTGTTCATTCAATATCAATTGATAGGCTTCTCTCAAAGTCAAAGGACGTTTGATTTTTGGATTGGGATAGAGTTTACGAATCTCTATAGGCCAATTTTTAGGTACTTCGTCTCCCCAAGCATTTCCCAGAACAGCCAGATATTCCAACCCCTTATTTCCAAACACAGGATATTTATGGTCGGCATTCATCAAAACCAATTCCAACCGATCCAGACTATTGACTAACCGAACTTGTGGACGATTCTTGCCTGGGTAGAAATAAGGAATTTGCCGTTCATCTTCTGCTCGATCACGAAGCCATTTTTCTAAATACTCCGGGGTATAACGACGAAAAAATCTCACACTCGCATCTAAAACTGTTTTATTCGGCGCATTTTGCGAAGAATCTGACAACTTATCTAAAAGAGGTGTGAGTTCTGGTTGAAACCCCTCAAGATCCCAGTGCTTTCGCGCACGCCCTGAAACTAAATCCCAAGTGGTCACTTCATTTTCATAATCGTCGATGATTTGGAGAGCACGCAGATTTTTATCACTGAAAGAGGAAACACATTCCAGAATCCCAACCTGATCCATGAGTGGCTTCAGATCTCGAGCCTTTTCAGAGATTTCTAATTGAGGATCTTTTTTCAAACGGCTCAAAGATTCAATGTACTTTAGAACACCAGGAAAGCTCTCCTGTCTGAGAAGTTCAGAAACAAACTGCAATTCAACATGTACACTTTTTTCTAAACTGCCAGAGACGGAACTTATAGTTTCAATAAATGAGGGAGTACTTAGATTAAAAAGTTCTTTAAAAAACTTTTTAAACCCGCCGCTATCAACCCACCCCCCAACGAGGTCCAAAACAGCATTGGTTTCGTCTCTAGAAAAGGATTTGAAACTCAGTCGTTCTAAAGCTAACTGAAAATAGTTTCCACCTCTTGCAAACTTTTCATTTCTCAAAAAATCAATTGAGTCTCTAAAATCTGAATATCCCAAACTGCTATTCACATATTCTAAAAGTCCTGAATATAAGTTAA
>JAHFAB010000157.1:1852-5383 GCA_023250795.1 Bacteriovoracaceae bacterium | reverse complement strand
AAGAAAAAGAATACCATACACCCAGTTGTAATTGGGTTGAAGGACCGCCACAATGACAAGAGCTGCAGCGAGAACTCCTGAAACCAGCTCAGAAAAAACAATGAGCCGTCGCATGGAGAATTTTCCCATAATCCATGGAAAAGTTAATCCTCCGATGGCAATGCCTAGACTCTTGATTGGAATATTGAACGCCGCAAGAATAAAACTTCCGGTCATCTGTGATGTCAGTACCATCACTGCAAAAAGTGATACAAAATCACCCATTGAAGTTACGAAAGTTATCTTAGAAAGAAGCTTGTTTACTTTTTTACCGTCCATCGCCAATCAGTTACTAGATCAGAACCTCATGGATTAAAAGAAGAAAACTGGTGGCTGAGGGCAGGATCGAACTGCCGACCTGCGGGTTATGAATCCGCCGCTCTAACCATCTGAGCTACCCAGCCAAAGGATCATTTTGATCTCTCTAAATAATCGGTTTCTTTCGTTCTGTCCATTCTTGTTTTTCGAGTAGTACCCACCTCTCTTGGCTTGACACAAAAGCTACTTGTGAACTTAGCACGAACCCCCGAATAAAGTTTAATTTTTTTATAAATAATCGCTTTTTTTAAGAGTTTTTTCTTGATTTTATGGTTTTATTTTAGTAATTGCTTTTCATGTATTTCAGTTCAAAACAATAACAATCAGAAAGGGCTTTAAATGCAAAACATCTCACTCAAACACTATACAAACGAAGAGCTTTTGGCTGAACTCCAGATCCTAGTTTCGCAAGAAAGAACTCTGAGCGTGAGAATCTTGTTGTTCCTAAAAGAAATCGAACTAAGGAAACTTTATTTAGCACGGGGGTACTCATCCCTCTTTGTCTTTTGTGTCAAAGAACTGAAGTACTCTGAGGCCATGGCCTATCACAGAACCGGCGCACTCAAAATGATAGAGGAAATACCAGAGGCAAAACAAGCCGTGGAAACAGGGGAGCTGAGCATTGCTACGTTGAGTTTAGTTCAAAGCGCCTGCAATGCTAAGAAGAGAAAAACGAAGGTTGGTGTTGGCTTGGAAGAAAAAAAGAAACTACTGGACGAGGTCGTTGGAAAGTCTAAAAAGCAGACAGAAAAAATATTAGCCAAGCACTTCCCGGAAATTCGAGAGGTGTTGAAGCCTGAGAGAGTGCGCCCAGTAGGAGAAGACCAAGTAGAGGTTCGTTTAAATATGAGAGCCGATCTCGTGGAAAAATTAAAAAGACTCAAAGATCTCAACGCGCACAAGCACCCCTGCCCAACCTATGAGGAGTTGGTAGAACTCATGGCAGACTATATGTTGGATGGCATAGACCCTGTACGGAAAGCCGAAAGAATACAAAAGAAAATGGCCCAGAAAATACAAGAGAAAGAACTGCGAGAAAAAGTGGGGCAGACAGAGGAGGCGAACTTACCTGGGCCGAACGTGGTCGAGCCAGGTGTAGCTGAAATAAGCGCAGCCAAGATAAGAGTAACTAAGATGGGTGACGCAGAGCGACTTTCACCGGTGAAAGTAAACCAGTCTGCAAAACCAGACCAGGCTGCCAACCAAACCCCAACCCAAAAGCCGAGTCGCCATTGCTCCGCTCAAACAGAGCGCAACGTCTGGGTCAGAGCTCAAAGCCGTTGTGAGCATGTGGACGAGAAGACCGGCCACAGATGTGATGAAACTAGGAGACTTCAGCTTGATCATGTCATCCCTTATGCTATTAGCCAGGATAGTTCAGAGCAGAATATAGAACTCGTTTGCACCGCCCATAATCTATACAGAGCTACGCAGTGGTTCGGAAGTGAGTTTATGAAACAAAAGATGGAGAGCACTCAATCCGATGCAACCCTATCCTAAGCCCAGCCCCATGGGGGGAACGCTGATTCGTGAAGTGATCCAATTCATGCGCCTAAAAGGGATGAAGCCTCCAATAGATTCGTATATCCTCATCGCAGTTTCAGGGGGTTCTGATTCCGTTGCGCTAGCGCACCTTCTCACTCGTTACGGAAGAAAAATCTGCTCTAAGGAGGCCATCACTTTGCTCCACATGAATCACGGGTGGAGAGGGGAGGAGTCCGACGGGGATGCAGATTTTGTCAGATCGCTTTCTGAAAAGTGGGGGGTGCCGCTCCTGAGTTATCGGCTGAAATTAAATAAAAAACCCAAAGGCGAGTCTCCCGAAAACGTTGCAAGGAAAGCGAGAAAAGAAATTTATAAAAAACTCACACAGAAATCGCCGAAGTTTATCCTCACAGCGCATCACGCAGATGATCTAGCTGAAACCGTGCTTTGGAGATTCTTTACTGGAAAAATGACTACCCATGGTGGAGGTATCCGTTTTCAGGAAGGGTCTGAGCTCCGCCCACTTCTTCGGGTGAGAAAAAGAGACTTGCAAGAGTATTTGCGGCAGGAAGGAGTGCCGTGGAGGGAGGACCGCACTAATCACGAAGGGAAACTCCTGCGTTCCCAAATGAGAAAAACACTCCTTCCCGCAATTGAAGCTCTATTTCCCAAGGCTGTGGAGCATATCACTCGGCATGCTCTTTCTTTACAAATGAGCTCAGGTTTAAATCCTAACCCTCTGATAAGCCAAAGAAAAAAGTTTACACCTTGAGCCCTGTTCATATAGCCTCGTTTGATCTTTATTATTGCCCATGTTAGCGTTTCGCTTATTAAGGTACTATATGAAGGAGAAGGTTGGAAAGTGTTCATGAAGCCATCACATAAAACAGTAGCACTCTGGGTTGTACTCATCTTAATATTTGCAAGTTTTTTCAAATTTTTTGAAACTGGAACCCATTTGAAAAAAGAAATTAAGTTTAGTGAGTTTGTTCAATATGTAAAAGAGGGCAAGGTTGCTGAAGTTACATTCAAAGTAGATAATCTGATTGCGGGAACTTTCAAAGAACCCGCTGCAGATGGGCGTAAAACTTTTGAAACAGTTGCCGATACGGGAAATGCTAAAATTTTCGAATTGCTTGAGAAAAATAATATTATTCCAAACTATGAAAGACAGGAAAAATCTCCTTACTGGAAAGAAATCTTAGTCAGCTCACTTCCCGTTGTTCTGATCTTTCTAATTTTTTTCTTCTTTATTAGGCAAATCCAGGTCGGTGGTGGAAAAGCGATGTCTTTTGGAAAGAGCAAGGCGCGACTTCTCAACGAATCCACCAATAAGGTGACCTTCAAAGACGTTGCAGGCACCGAAGAGGCCAAGCAAGAGCTCGAAGAAATTATTGCGTTCCTCAAGGATCCTAAAAAATTTACAAAATTAGGTGGGAGAATTCCAAAAGGAGTTCTTCTCATGGGTTCTCCTGGAACGGGCAAAACTCTTTTAGCCCGAGCTGTCGCGGGTGAGGCAGGAGTGCCATTTTTTTCGATCTCTGGATCTGATTTCGTAGAAATGTTTGTAGGCGTCGGTGCTTCTCGAGTGAGGGATCTCTTTGAACAAGGCAAGAAGCATGCTCCGTGCATTGTCTTTATCGACGAAATCGATGCAGTCGGGCGCCACCGCGGTGCAGGCCTTGGAGG
>JAHFAB010000157.1:0-1836 GCA_023250795.1 Bacteriovoracaceae bacterium | reverse complement strand
AGCTCTTGGTCGAAATGGACGGATTCGAGTCCAATGAAGGTGTGATTCTCATCGCTGCGACCAATCGACCCGATGTTTTGGATCCAGCACTTTTGAGGCCGGGGAGATTTGACAGACGTGTAGTGGTTTCGCCTCCAGACGTTCGTGGGAGAGAGGCTATTCTCAAAGTTCATACTCGAAAAACACCCATAGCTCAGGATGTGAACCTCTCTGTCATTGCTCGAGGAACGCCTGGATTTTCTGGAGCGGACTTAGAAAATCTGGTCAACGAAGCGGCACTTTTGGCTGCCAGGACTGATAAAAAATATTTGGAAATGTTTGATTTTGAACAAGCCAAAGACAAGGTGCTCATGGGTGCTGAGCGAAAGAGCATGGTTCTCACTGAACAAGAAAAAAGGACAACGGCTTATCATGAGGCTGGACATACTTTGGTGGGTAAGTTCCTTCCTGGGACCGATCCGATACACAAAGTGACAATCATTCCCAGAGGGATGGCCTTAGGAGTGACACAGACGTTGCCGAATGAGGATCGCGTAAACCTTTCCAAAGAAAGAGCTGAAAACAATATATCTTTTCTCATGGGTGGTCGTGCTGCGGAAGAATTGGTCCTTAATCAAAAAACAACGGGAGCTGGAAATGATATTGAGAGAGCCACAGACTTAGCTCGAAAAATGGTTTGCGAATGGGGGATGAGTGATATTTTAGGCCCACTTTCTTTTGGTCAGAAGGAGGAAGCAATTTTTCTAGGCCGCGAGATTGCGCAACATCGAGATTATTCTGAACAGACGGCTCAGACGATTGATCGTGAAATTAGAGATATTGTGGAAAAAAATTATAAGTGTGCAAAAGATATTTTATCTTCTAAGTTGAATTTGCTTCATGATGTAGCCCTTGCCCTGCTCGAGTATGAGACCTTGGATGGAGCTGAAGTGGAAAGAATTATTCAGGGGCTGAAAATTGAAAGAAAATCCACTGTGTCAAACACTCCTCCGGATAATCTGAAGGGCAATTTGACTGATTCTGTTAAAGTTGAATCTGGAGCAGTAGGCACAAGCGGAGGCACACCGGCTCCAGTGCCGGCCTAAGTGATTGGCATTCTATTTGTGAGAGGTGAAAGTTAATTGGGAGACATATTATTTAATCTCCAGTCTAGCATCCGATTGATCGATGTATTAGATATTTCGATTGTCGCTTTTATTGTCTATCGAATTCTTTTGCTCATCAAAGGAACCCGGGCAATGCAAATGTTGGCGGGCCTTGGAATTTTAGGAATTGTTTTTTTTCTCTCTTCGACGTTTGAGCTATTCACCACTCATTGGTTGCTTTCTTACTTTTTTGATTACTTTATTTTGATCGTTATCGTGTTGTTCCAAGATGATTTGAGAAGAGCACTCACAAACGTCGGTAAAAACCCATTCTTCTCAGGAGCCTCAGATGAAGAAGAGCAGGAAATGGTGGATGAAATTGCCCGCTCTGCCTCGAGGCTTGCCAAAGAAAAAATTGGAGCATTGATTGTTATTGAACGAGAGACGGGGCTCAAGAATTTTATAGACACAGGTTCAAAGCTCGACTCCAAAGTGAAGGCTGAGCTTCTGTATTCTATTTTTATTACCAGTTCTCCGATTCATGATGGAGCTGCTATCATTACAGGGGGAAGAATTGCAGCTGCCGGATGCTTTCTGCCTCTCTCCAAGGACCCCAACATTGATAAACGCTATGGAACAAGACATAGAGCAGCTTTAGGCTTGACCGAAGATACGGATGCAATTGTGGTCTAAGTATCCGAAGAAGCTGGAGAAGCTCATTTGGTAAAAAATGGAAAAATTACGACAAATT
>JAHFAB010000156.1 GCA_023250795.1 Bacteriovoracaceae bacterium | reverse complement strand
CAAAAAAAATCGAAGAACAATCGAAAAAATGCCCCCTAAAAACACTGAAGCAAAAAGAAATCGTTTCCCAAGCAATATAAAAAGGAGAAGTAATCCGAGATAAAACTGCTCTTCGAAAGCCAAAGACCAAGTAATCCCGAGCGAGTCTGGCACAGGATTTTGAGCAAAAGGGATCAGGTAATTAGACACAAAACAGGGAAAAACCCAGAGCTGGTCTTTCATCGTGTATAACTTTGATCTCAAAGATGGGTCCATGAAAAAACCCATTGCGGCAATCACCCCTAAAAGTAAAAAATAGGGAGGGAAAATCCGGCTCACTCTCCTCTTTAGAAAGTCTTTAGAAATAGCCCAGAAAGATTTTTCAGACCCAGACCTTCCAGCTGCACATTGATACAGGCTCCGCGTGACCAAAAAACCACTGATTGCAAAAAACAACTCCACCCCGAGCTCACCCCGTATCCTCAGGGGTGCCAGCCAAGAAACTACCGGTATAGGAAGATGATAAAAGATCACCCAGAGAATACTGATGGCACGCACTCCATCTAAAGCTGGAAAAGTTCGATAGAGGGGAGATTTTTCCAAATAATTCATGTTTATTTAGTTTACCCTGATCAGTTCTGTTGATCCAAGAGAAAGTTGTGTTAAAATTTTGACTTGATGCTAAGAAAAATGAGAAATGCCATTTTTATGGGATTGGGTAATCCCGGGTCCTTCAACAGACTCTTTATTATTTCTGCACTCATCTATGCCTATTTCGTTGGCGGGTACCTCAGCAATACAATGACCAATTCTATGGCAACCCTGACCATTGCTCTCATCGATGACCGATCCCTCATCATCGACAAGTACACCCAGCACGACAGAGACGTTTCACGCTCCGAAAATCACCTTTACTCTGGGATGCCACCCGGATTGTCTATTTTTCTAATCCCTGTTTATTTAGGAATGAAAATTCCTCTCGCCCTCATCCCGAACTCAATTCTAAACAAATTAGACGACACCGTCACCAGAGGCTTGCAAGAAAAACACACTGGGTTTCATCCATCAGAAAAAAGAGCACTGATTTTACTCCTCCTTATATTTGGAGTCGTTTTTTTAGCGGCTCCTTTTACACTCATTTTAGGTTATTATTTTATAACAATTTATCAATCTCTCTACCCTAATCAGAAACGGCTCCTTTTACCACTTCTCTGTTTTTTATTGCTTGGAACAGGAATAGCAGATTTTACTGCAACAATTTATCACACAACAATTGCTACAGTGATCGTCTGGGTGACATTTGTCAATTGGATGGAAAACTTTGGAAAACAGAGAAAACCTAAAGAACTCATCTTTATCGGTATGGCCTTAGGAACTATCCCCCCACTGGATTATCCTGCAATCATCTATCCAGCGATTTTGCTTCCAGCGATCTTACTCTCTCAACCCAAAAAGGGTAGGCTCAAAAGTGGACTGAAAATTTTATTGGGCGCAGCTATTCCTATAACATTGATGGCTCTTTATCATACTCTGGCCTTTGGCAAACCTTGGCTAACTGCCTATCATATGAGAATTGTAAACTTAGAACATCATTTTCAAAACTTAAACGGCATCTGGAAAGTGATTCCTGACACTCAAAGAATTGTTCGGATTTTCACGGACTCACGCTGTAATCTTCCTCTTTTTAACCCTTTACTTCCCTTGGGGCTGATCGCTTCTGGTTTTCATTATTACAAAGCCAAGGAAGAAAAATTAAAATTCCTTTGGGCGACCGCTTTTCTTTTGATGTTGGTTAATATCAGCTATTATGGAGCCATTCCCATGAGTCTCAATCCTTCAGGAGGGTCCTATGGGGCTCGTTATACTATTTATTCGGTACCTTTTGGACTTTTAGCCTTGGTTCCTTTTTTTTCAAAACTTTTCAAAACAGTAGGAAAAAATATTTTCTACATCATCCTTGCTCTATTTTCTATGCCAGCATGGATGTATCTTTTTTATGGCTCGCCAAATCGCCCCATCGGAACTTATTTGGACTATCTCATGCACATCGGTCCCACTAATTACACACTTTTCAAAGCCTATGAAGCAGGTTGGATCAAAAATCCATTGTTTTTTTCGTACTGTGGAATTTTTATCCTCAGCTTGATTTCCTATGGAATATGGAAAATAGATTTTAAAAACCTGTCAAAAACAGCTGGAGTTTAAGTTTATGCAATCAAAAAAAATCGGACTCTATTTACTTCTTTTCTTTTTTTTAAATTGGTTTATAAGCTCAAACACACCCTGTTTTGCCTGGGGACCCATTGGTCATCGAATGATTGCTGAAACTGCAGCCCTCTTAGCAGCACGAAATCTACCAACAACCTGGGGTCCATTTCTAGCTCGTCATCGATTTGAGCTAGGCGTCTACTCAATACTCCCAGACGCAGTTTTTCGTCACGGTGATGGAAAATCAGGCACTCTTGAGGGTAAAACTCACTACTTTGACCTCGACATTGCAATAGGACTTAAACCAGGACAACCTGACTTTGAAAAAGAAACATTGAAAATTCCATTTGACTATAAAGAAGCTCAGAAATATTTAGAAAAAAAAATAAATAATAATGAAAAGTTTAAAACCGTCGGGAATGCCCCCTGGAGAGTAGAACAACTCCAAGACTTGGCTTGGAATAGTTTGAAGTCCGTAAAAAAAATAAAAGGTGCATATGAACGAGGAAAAACATCTTCTGGAGAAATTAAAAATATTTATGACGGCATTTTTTATTTGGGCATCCTCTCTCACTACACTGGAGATTCTTCGATGCCCTATCATGCACTTTCCGATTGGAACGGCTACTCGATAGGACAAGGTGGGATTCATTTTTATTTCGAATCCGACTGCGTGAACTATTTAGAGCCTGGCCTGTCACAATCTGTCTTAGAAGAAGCTCTAATGCATCAAAAAGAATGGAAGGAAAAATGGAACCAAACTTACCAATCTCCAGCGAGTGTTATGCTCAGAATGTTTTTAGACAGCGCACTAGCCGTAGAAGCTATTACTAAAATTGACAGTGAAAAAGCTATTACTAAATACTCTAAACCTGGCACAGAAACAGACGCCATTCGAAAATCTCCAGAAGAAATCTGTCCAATCTTCAAGTCAATACTTGTAGGAAGACTTGCAAAAGGAGCTGTCCTCACAGATTATTTCTGGGAAATGGTTTTACCTAAAAGTATTGATTTTAGTGAAAGTTCAAAATTTCAATTTTCTGATTTCGAAACAAATCCTGATTACATCGTTCCTAAATTTGATCCTTCGCTCTTTTTGGCTCCATTACAACGTCCAGACAAAAAAGATTGAATCAAATTTTTCTGTTCTTTTTGATGAGCTGATAAACGGATCAACCTATCTTTGGAATTTTTACAGGCGATTTGGGTAATTTCCTGAAACTCAGCCATCAAAGCTACCGGATAGGGTGCGTCTCCAGTGGATGAAACCAAAGCGGGTGCTAATGAACTGAGAACTGGAAATCGACCTGCTTCTGCTCCTAATATTTTTACTAGACTTTCTTTCCAAATTCCCACTCGATAAAAATCTTGAGTAATTGTTTTTCTCGCATGGAAACGATAACGATCACAGCGTGGGATGAGAACAGCATACTGGCTCCTCAGTTCACTAGCCACTTTACATTCCATCACAACGGCATCTACCTCCCCACCCTTTCCTTCTATAGATGATCCAATGTACTTCCCGAGTGTTAACTCAGGATCATAGGGATCCCACTCGGGTCGCTCTGTAGCATGGGTTAACTCATGAGCAAGGTCCAAAACTAAATCCACAAGGGATTGTTTCTTTTTTATATAAATACTCAACTGCCTTTCTCGATATTCTTTCCCAGTCTCTGGATTGTAAAAACGAGTAAGCACTGCATTGGTTCTGGAGGTCTGGCCCCATTGAAAAAAAGATGAAAAAGCAACTCCAGAGCTTAATTGTCGATTAGTTTTATACTTCATTTGATCAATCAATTTTTTACCACTTGGTACACTTTCTAATAATTTCAAAGCTGTTTTGAACCTTAAACCTTCAATCATTAAGCTGTCTTCTTCTTGCGAATTAACTGATTTTGATCCTATAAAAAATCCAACGCAAACATATAAAAATAACTGTAAAACCAATCCTTTTTTTAATATCACAGTTTATTTATCGGCTCATCAGAACCAATGTTTACTGTTTATACAAAGTGTAAAAAAGTTAGACATATTTAAACTTTTTTTATTTATAAAATAATTTCTTACCTGTTCGTAAGGCTTTGAAATTCAACATTAATATTATTTTTTGTAAAAACCAGCTTTGGGCACGTTTTTTGCTCTACCCGTGTAACAAGAGACACAAGTCTCTTGTGTTTGCTGAGGCCAAAATTGCTAATGGCCGGATAAGTTGAGGCTGGATAATATGTTGAGCAGACCCTTTAGAAAATTTGTACTATTACTTTCGTTAAGTGGAATTAGTTTTTTATTCTTAGGATTAACATTTCCTCCAGAAATCATAAGAAATACAGCTGGAATTCCTTCTTTTAAAAACTGGGGACTAGTCAATAACAGTAAAATAAAATCTGACATACAGGCAATTGACGCCTGGAAAATCGAAGAGGGAAACAGAAATATCATCGTGGCTGTCATTGATACTGGAATTGACTCTAATCACAAAGATCTCACAAAAAATATTTGGCATGACGCAAAAGGACCAGTCTATGGATGGAACTTTGTTTCTAATAAACCAAACCCCAACGACGAGCACGGACATGGAACTCACGTATCTGGCATTATTGGAGCCATCGCTAATCCAAAAATGGGTGTAAGCGGTGTGGCTCACCAAGTCTCAATTATGGCTGTAAAATACTATGCAGATCGAAATCCTGGCGCCGTAAACCTCCAAAATACGATCAAGGCAATCAATTATGCAATAGAACATAATGCCAGAATCATCAATTATAGCGGCGGAGGCCCAGAGTTTTCCTATGAAGAATACATGGCCATCAAAAAAGCCCAAGCAGCAGGAATTTTATTTGTAGCTGCTGCTGGCAACGAACACCAAAATGTAGACGATACGGATTATGCCTACTATCCCTCTTCTTATCATCTGAGCAATATCATATCAGTCGCAGCCACCGACATTAATAATAACTTACTGAGCTCCTCAAACTGGGGGAAAACGAAAGTGGATGTCGCGGCTCCAGGTGAAAATATCTACAGCACTTTACCCAATGGACGTTATGGATATATGACAGGCACTTCTCAAGCAACCGCTTTTGTCACAGGACTCGCAGCGCTTATCCTCTCACAAAACCCAAAACTCAGCCCTGAACAAGTCAAATCCATTATCATTCATTCTGTCGACCCCATTTCTCAGCTTAAGAACAAGGTGGCCTCAGGAGG
>JAHFAB010000155.1 GCA_023250795.1 Bacteriovoracaceae bacterium | reverse complement strand
CGTAACAGCTAAGAAAGCCAATTGTTCAGGGATTTTCGTCTTTTCAATAGTGTGTAAAATCACTTCTCGCTGGGCTTCGTCTGTTGCAAAGTTTAAGCTCTGAGTAATCACTTGGATCACTCTGGTGACTAACACTGGTTTTTCACCAGAGGTTTCTAAAATTTCAGAAAAACTCTGCCACGTACCAAGATCTGCAGAATGACTCTCTTCTAATGTCTCAACTGCCAGAAACCGTATTATAATACTTTGTTCTCTATCTTTTAACACCTCTCGAATTGCTGCCATCATTTCTGGGGTATAACTTTGATAACGTTTGATCATCTTAAACGCCATTCTCAATGCGGGTTTTGATTTCAACTTGGGTAAAAACTGGGCCAATGTCTCCGAGTGAATCTCTTGGTGCGGCAGCGTATCAGTGAAAAACCCCTCCAAAATCGAAGTCAATTCTCGTATCGACTCCTTTTCAGATAATCCCCGAGATAAATCGACAGATACCACTGCGTCGCTTATAAAAAGTTTTCTAAGCACTGATTTTTCTTCCGACTGCAAGTCATGGGGGTAAGAAACTAAAACCTCATTTGGATCTCTTCCATTTTGTTCAATGGATATTCGGGCAGGCGCTTCCCCTCTAATAAGCAAAAAATCACCAAAAAGTTTAAAAAAACCGCCTTCAGACTTTAGTCTTAGTCTGATTTTATCAGGACTATTTAAATATTTATTACAAGCTTCTGCACTCTCTTCCCCAGCCACCGCGTTCATCCCATTCAAAAATAATAATATAAAAAACAAAACCCGCATTTTTACTCCTGAAACGACAGCCCAAAATAAAAGCCCAGTTCAAAATCTAGACTGGAGCGCTCACCAATATTGGCGTTTTGGGTGAGATGTTCTATTTTAAACGAAACACCCGATACATCGGCTACACCCACTGGGAACTCAAAAGCAACCCCCAGGCTCTCTGCGAAACCAAAAGAGAGACTCACATCTTGTTGATGCAAGGGAAGGAAAAGCCCAATACCACCCTTTCCTAGCACATCCATGAAACCAAGGGAAATCAGCCTCGTTTTAGTTTCAAACTCGACTTGAGGGACCCAAACATTGAGTAGATGAAACCGAGAGTCTTTTTCCTGCTTCAGAAAGGTCCGCTGCTTGAAAGCTCCGGAAAGTTTGAGCTCCTCGCGTTCTCCGAAACGATAGCCAGCACCCAAAGCCACTTCTTGAGATACACTGGAAGTGTTGATTAAAACAACTTTTTCAGTGGGAGTATATTCCTCAAAGTTTACTCGATACTCGAGAGAGGTGTTAAAAATTTTAGACCAATTCTGTGTCCACTCGATCCCTAATGACGGATAAAATTTGGATTGAATATCCGTTTCAGCTCCAGAGTCTGCATTTCTTGTTTGCAAACTTTTAGAGCTCGAAGGGATAGAAATTTCAAGCCCATGCTGCACAGAAGAGGAGTCTTCGTTTTCTGACACTTCTTTCTCTGACACTTCTTGCAAATCAGTCGGGGTAACAGCTTCGGCCACATCACTTCTAATGGCATCATTACTCGCCACTGTGCTCGCTACCGTGCTCGCCACTGTTTTTTCTAAAGATTTTTTTCTCCACAAATTTTCCCCAGGCTTCATAAAGCGCAATAGATCACGAGTGGGGATCACTTCTTGAGGGTTTTTTACAGACGCCCCCCTCATCATAATAGGTACTAGAACCTCTTCTTCTGTAGGTCCCCCGTGATCTCCCAGTTCTTTATTACTAAATGAGAGATGGTCTTTAGGAATCACTATGGCATCCGGAGCTTGAGCCGAATGAAAATAAGACGCTAAGTTAGAGCTGAAATAGGGATATTGCCGAAATTCCCCGCCCATTTCTCCGCCCATTTCTCCGGCATCTTCTCCAAGCACCGAAGTCACCGTTTCTGTTTCTAAAAGAATTTTCTTCCCTTGTTTCCGAGCAGTCAGTGCAACGCTTGAGGTTTGACTCAAACGATGGATGAGTGCGTCTCTCCTACTCTGATCCCAATCGGCCGGAAAATAAATCGATGCCATTCTATGCTGATTAAAAACTAAAATACTGGGATCGATCTCGGAAAGTTCATTTTCCAAGTCATAAAACCCATGAATCTCTGAAAATCCATGATCAGAGGTCAAGAAACTCACAACATCTTTTCCGTTTTTTTCTGCTCTATCGAGAAGTGAAAGTGTAGATTTTAACTTCCGATCCAGCCCTGCCAAATACTCGTTTACAACTGGAGCACGTGGTCCATGCAAATGTGAGAGTGCATCTACACCAATGAGGTGAACAAAAATAAAAGAAGGCCATTGATCAGGCACTGTCTTTTTCAAAAGTTGCTCCAGAGAAGAGATGAGGTTCCCATCAACTGTTTCATAATTTTCATGGAGATAGGCTAGCCCAGTTTCAAGGTTTGAATGAACATGGACGGACGCTCCCGAATAAAATGCATAAGAAAAACTTGCTGAGTTCTTATTCTCATGCCCCAGCGCTGTACTCACGGCTTTGTCTCGGATAATTTGGTTGAGGATAGTTTTGTTAAACGGCTTTTCGAAGTTCAGTTTTTTTCCATTTAATAAAATTTTATTTCCAATGATCGAATGTTCATCAACCGGACTCGCGGTCAAAATAGAGGTGATATTGGGAAACGTGAGAGTGGGAAAAACAGCTCGGCCTGTATAAACCTGATTTGAAAAATAATTTTTTATTTCCGGAAGATGCTCTTGTTCGAGCTCTGAGTTTAACAATGGAAGCGGGAGCCCATCGACGAGAAAAAGCACGACCGTCTGTCCTCGTTTAGAGTGCGACGTTTCACGGAGGTTTGCATAATAATCGCTGTATACGGTGTGCTTGGTCACACAACCGCTTTGTAGTAAAACCAATGAAGAAAGCACAAAGAACTGACAAATTTTTTTCAAATCTACTTCTATAAACACACGAGCCTCCAAAAAAACTGCCCTGTGGTTTATAACATATTTTGATAATTTTAGTCAACTAATCACAAGGCCCTCTCCCGCTGAATTTCGCAAAAAGTGAAATAAACAAGGCATAGGCCCCACCCCTTCATCCATAACTCTTCACTTTTTGCGAAGTTCACCAAAGTGAGAGGGCCTTCTGATGTTAAAAAACACATTATAATGTGTTTTAAATTCAAATATAAACTATAAAACCCATTATAATGTATATTAATTATCAAAAACATATTATAATAGATTTTGAGGCATGTACACACATGACAAAAGAACCGATCTCTCAGATCATCCGAGATGCTAGAAAAAAGCAAAAACTCAAACAAAGGGAGCTCGCTGCCCTTGCAGGAATCAGCATAGGCACCCTGCTATCTTTGGAAAAAGATGGAAAAACAGTGGGTTATGGCACTGTTGAACGTGTTCTCAATACACTGGGGTTGCATATATGGATCAAATAATACGATCTGAAGTTCAATTCCAAGGAAAGCGTGCAGGTGAGCTCTCAAAAATGGGAAGAGAGGGTTTTCGCTTTCAATATATGCCTGAGTATCTCCGTAATCCCGATGCACTTCCCATTTCACTCAGCCTACCCCTGAGAACAGAGCCCTATTTTTCAACCAGGCTTTTTACTTTTTTCGAAGAATTACTGGCAGAAGGCCCCCTTAGAAAAACCCAGTCTGAAACTCAAAAAATCGACGAAAGAGATTCCTTTAGTTACTTCTCAATAACGGCGAAGACCTCATCGGAGCGGTGTCAGTGCATGCAATGTAAAGTGTGCCTTAGCAAGGTCGAAAATATAAAACAAAAAGAATACCACTCGATCTGCCTCAAGCGACTTTTTGGAACTTCTCACGTGAACCCCGTTCTAGATTTTGACAAGAATCAGTTTGAAGTTGAACTTCTTCAGAAATTTTCAAAAAAAATGTCTATCTCAGGTCTTCAGCACAAACTCTCGGTTCGTGTGGAAAAAACAAAGATCACTCCAACTGACATAGAAGGAACCCACATTCTAAAACCGGCATCCCAGAAATTTCCAGGAATCTGTGAAAACGAACATGTTTCTATGAAAATAGCGGCACTGCTTGGGATAGAAACTGCTGAATGTGGACTCATTTCGTTTAAGAATGCAGAACACACCTACATCACAAAAAGATTTGATCGTGAGGGAGAAAATAAAATCGCACAAGAAGACATGACTCAGATCCTTGAAAAAAACTCAAACAAAAATGGAGTTCAATATAAATACAAAGAAAGCTATGAGCGAGTTGCAAAAACAATTCTGGCAACGACTGGAAAACTATCCGTTGTCTATAGATTTTATGAACGTTTGGTTTTCAATTATCTCATCGCTAACGGAGACTACCATCTCAAAAATATCAGCCTTCGGTTTATGGAAGCCGGCGGAAAATACCGAGAACTGACACCACTCTATGACAGCGTCAACACTAGAATTCATATCCCAAACGAATCCAGTGACCTTGCTCTCGAAGACTTGTTTTCTGATGGATCGTTTACTGAAAAATATGATCAATATGGCTACTACACTGCTTTTGATTTTATGGAATTTGCAAAAAGAATTGGCGTCTCCGAAAAAGCTGCGAAGCTTTTTTTTGAAAAAATAAAAAACCTAAAAACTTATATAATAAATCTCATCAACAGAAGTTACCTCACTCCTGTATTGAAAAAAAAATATCAAGACGAGCTTTTGGGACGCTATGCCCGGCTGTTTGAAAGGGGTTAGGGAGTAAACCGAAACCCCACAAAAACCTTCTTTCCCCCACCGACAAAGACCGTCTTCTCAGGGAGAGGAGAATAGCCCGTGGGAACGGCGCGAACCATATAAGTTCCCTCTTCTACTGGGATTCTCGCAATTTGAAGATCTTTTGGGAGCAAGTTCCAAGACCGCAAATCTGCCTGGTCAATGGCATAAAGCGCAAGCCGCGCCAATTCCCCCAGTACACGATTATTGGTACGCTCGGCCACTTGATACGCCACCACTTCTTTGACCACAGCTCCTGCGATCTTTTTCGCGATAAGTCCTGCATATTTTTCATCCAAATTATGAATCGCCGTCATCTCAATATCGTGAAGAGTCAGAGTCGTAGCCATTTCTTTTCCGTTCACTTCGATTTTGGCAGAATCTACTGGATTAGATCTCGGGTAAAATTTAGGTAAACTTTGGATATAAGGATTAGGTCGCTTGATCGGCGAAAGCCCATTTTCATAGATGACAATGATTTCCCCTTGTTTTTGCGCCCCCCCCTTTTTTCGCAAGCTCCCGCCTGGCTTAAGCGCTCTAGCCATTCTTCGATCTTCATCTGTTAGGTGATACTCCGTATCCCAGCGTTCCATCTCATCCGGCATCCCCAAGAACCAAGCCATCCTCCACAAGTCACGTCCAAGCCCTGGAAACTCAGGTT
>JAHFAB010000154.1 GCA_023250795.1 Bacteriovoracaceae bacterium | reverse complement strand
GTTATTATGCCGTTAAACCGCCGTTAAATCAATGCCTAACAAAAGCGTGATTTTTCCACTTTGCAGATGGACCTATTCGGTGTAACCCGTGTGGCATGCAAAGAGATAGAACGAAAAAATACTTAGTTTTGACGAGCCTCCTAGCTTTGACCTCTTGTACTGCTAAAGGTCCGAGTACAGATCAGCCACGGGTGGTGAACCTCGCAAGTTGGTCCAACTATGTTTCCCCAGAGTTGCTCGCTGATTTTGAGAAAAGAACTGGGATTAAGGTTCAGATTTCCAATTATTCTTCTAACGAAGAACTATTGGCCAAACTCCAGGCAGGTGCTTCTGGGTATGATGTGGCCATTCCATCGGATTACATGGTCTTTGCGATGGGAAAATTGGGATTGCTCAAGCCTCTGGATTTTTCACTCTTGACTCACTCGAAGTCTTTGGACCCAAAGTTTCTCAAAAAATCCTTTGACCCTGAAAACAAAATCTCTGTGCCGTATGATTGGGGAACGACTGGAATAGCGGTCAATCGAGCCCTTTATAAAGGTGAAATGACATCTTGGAAGAACTTATTGCAAAATAAGGATCTCGAAGGGAAGTTTACTTTGCTCGATGACGGGCGTGAGACGATTGGAGCTACGCTCAAAATGTTGGGGCTGAGTTTAAATACGAAAAACCCAAGCGACATTCAAAAGGCGAAGGATTTCCTGATTCAAACAAAGGCGCGTGTCAAAGGTTTTACCTCGGAGCCTCTCATGTCCTTGGTCAATGGTGAAACAGCCGTCGCCCATGCTTACGTGAGCGACACCCTTCAGGCACGACGAAAGTCCGGGGGAGAGAAAATCGAATACGTTATTCCGGGTGAGGGCTGCACGCTTTGGATTGATAATTTGGTCATCCCCACCGGAGCTCAACACCTCAAAGAGGCACATGAGTTTATTAATTTTCTCTTAGAGGCGAAATCCAATGTTTCAACTGTGATGTCCATACTGGTCGCACCAGCCAATCGGGAAGCTTTTTCGCTTTTGCCTCGGGAAATCCAGACGAATTCTGCTCTTTTTCCTTCTTCCAAAGTGATGGCTAAGATGGAGATGATGGAGGATCTGGGCCAGGCGACGAATCTCTGGGACCGGGTTTGGACGGAAGTGAAGGCGGGGAAGTAGGGTTCTGACTTTTATGAAGTGGACTTCAGAAAAGTCTTGACTTTTATGAAGTCTGGTTCATAATAGTCAGAATGGAAAGAGCGAAGTCTCCGGATATCCAAAAAGACCTAGAAACCAAGAAAATCATTCTTATTGCGGGTCCAAGACAGGCAGGCAAAACAACCGTGTCAAAATCTTTGACTGGGAGTTTTTCTTATCTGAACTATGATTTAGAGAGTGATCAGAAAATCATTAAAAAAAATGAATGGGACCAGAAAACGGATTTAGTCATTTTTGATGAACTCCATAAGATGAAAAAATGGAAATCTTGGATCAAAGGCATTTATGATACTCAAAAAACTAATCAACGGCTTTTGATTACGGGTTCAGCTCGATTAGATATTTATCGAAAAGGTGGGGATTCTCTAGCTGGAAGACATTTCTTACACAGGCTTTATCCGTTTACAGTAAAAGAACTAAAAGCTCAGATGCCCCCCAAAGATGTATTGGAACGCATCCTCAGTGTGGGTGGATTTCCCGAACCGTTTTTAGAAAATCAATTAGAGTTTGCCTCTCGTTGGAGAAGGTCACACTTGGATGTTATCTTAAGACAGGACTTGCTTGATTTGGAAAAAGTCAGAGAAATAAAATCAATAGAAATTTTGATTTCTTTGTTGAGAGAGCGAGTAGGATCTACCGTCTCTTATTCTTCATTAGCTCAAGAGCTCAGTGTTTCAGGGCATACCATAAAACATTGGCTGCAGATTTTAGAAAATCTTTATATTATTTTTAGAGTGACGCCCTTTTCTAAAAATTTGGCGAGAAGTATTAGTCATGAACCTAAGTATTATTTTTACGACACGGGTGCTGTCGAAAATGGAAACCCAGCAAAACTAGAGAATGCGATCGCATGTGCTTTGTGGACGGATCTTCATTACCTAGAGGACCGAACTGGAGCCTATACGAATCTACATTTTGTTCGAGACAAAGAACAAAATGAGGTTGATTTTTTAGTGGTGATCAACAAAAAACCAAAGCTATTAGCGGAAGTAAAGTGGAATGACGATCATTTTGCAAAATCTCTTTTTAATTTCAGAGACAGGTTGAAAATCCCAGATCTTCCCACGCTTCAAGTCGTTCACGGATTGTCCCAGAATAAGACAAAAAATGGGGTACAAATGCTATCGGCACTTGAGTTTTTGGAAAATCTTCATTTTTAGTGATACGTAGGCTAGCTCCACTCGAGCATGCGTTGCAACGGCACGAGCGCTCTGAGTCTTAAGTCCTCTTTGATGACAAGCTCTGGGGTTTCATCTCTGAGAGCTAAGTAAACTTTTTCTAAAGTGTTGAGTTTCATAAACGGACACTCGTTACAAGCGCATTGGTGATTAGGAGGCGCTGGGATAAAAAGTTTTTCCGGATTTTTCTTTTTCATTTGATGCAGGATTCCTTCTTCAGTCGCGACGATAAATGCCTGGTGGGAAGAATCGGTGACAAACTTGAGAAGCGCAGAAGTGCTTCCTATAAAATCTGCTTTTGCTAAAAGGGAAGGCTCGCACTCTGGGTGTGCGATCAGTTTGGCTTCTGGGTTTTTCAATCGCAGCTCTGCGATTTTACGCTCTGAAAAAGTTTCGTGCACAATACAAGTCCCTTGCCAAAGGATCATGGAGCGTCCTGTTTTTTCAGCAACGTAAGCGCCAAGGTTTCTATCAGGCGCAAAGAGAATCCCTTGATCTTTGGGGATGTGTTCGACCATTTTTACGGCGTTAGAGCTCGTGCATATAACATCGCTTTGGGCTTTGATAGCTGCAGAGCAGTTGATGTAAGAAACGACAAAGTGACCGGGGTGTTTTTTTCTAAACTTAGCAAAAGCTTCTGGTGGGCAGCTATCGGAGAGAGAGCACCCTGCGCGAAGATCCGGCATGACAACTTTTCTTGTGGGGTTTAGAATTTTTGCACCTTCTGCCATGAAGTGTACTCCAGCAAAGACGATCAGATCGGCTTGGGTGTTCTGCGCCTTTTTCGCAAGCTCTAGGCTATCCCCCACAAAATCAGCTATGTCTTGGATATCGGGCTCTTGGTAATAGTGCGCTAACAGGACCGCGTTTTTTTCTTTTTTAAGCCGTGCGATCTCTGAGAAGAGGTCTAGAGATGGGGAGATTTGCTTTGGCATTTGATTATGGTTCTTAGCTCTTTTTGCAGAAAAAAGGAAGATGGGAGTGGTGCTTTCACCAAACTTCGACTTTGAGATGTGGGATCTGTTTAAACTCATTTTCATTCCGAGTGACTAGGGTGAGTTGGTTTTGGAGTGCAATACTTGCAATGAGTAAGTCATTAGGACCAATGGTTGCACCCATCTTTTCTTGTGAAATTCTCAGGCTTGCGTAAAAACCTGCCGCCTCATCGTTAAAAGTGAGGGATTGAATATTAGAAAAAAATACAGATGTTGGTGTCTAGGGAATACTTCATTCGATGCGCTCTCTTTTCTCCATGGGAAGGGCTATTATTTCTGGGAACTCTCCTTCCCAGGCACCAAAAGTAGCCACAAAATCTTTTGTCCACTCGGTGGGGCTGATATTTTCGTTTACGAGATCAGCCACAAAAGCAGAAATGCTTTTTCCTTCTTTCTGTGCTTTTTCCCTAATTTTCTCCTCTAATTCGTCTGGGATATAGAGATTGAGCTGGGCCATGCAGGCCTCCTATTTAACAAGTATATTTGGTCTATTTTAATAATGCAAATTATTTCTTCATCTCACTTCTTCATTGCACTTCTTCATCTCACTTCTTCTGGCGAAGTGAGTAAATCAAATTAGTTTACCAAAAGATCCAGGGTCAAAGCCGCTCTTTTTTGATCATTTGTCTCAAAACGTCTTGGACTTCTTCTGAGGTTTTATTTTTCCATCCACAGCTTTCCATTCTAGCTGGATTAAAGTATGTTTTGTGATCCATTAGAAGTGTATCTAGATGGCGATATGCTTGAGTAGATACAGTTATTTCATCTGTATCGGTGAGAATACGCGTGAGTCTTAAAATATCGTTCAGATGTTTTTTAGCTTTTATTTGATCATATTTATTTTCAGATTTTTTCAAATTATCCACTGCAAAAGCTTTCATCAAGATGAGTAATGCAGCTTTGGCCACTGGAAGTGCAAGGTTGGTGTTTTTCTCAATAACTATTTTTTCACGATGTTTTTTTAAGAGTTTTATAAAGTAGGATTCACAGATTATGGAAGACATTTCAAAATCTTCCAGTCTTTGTGTGGATCGTTTAAGAGGGATGCCCGCTTCTCTGGGCGTAGAAATTTCAATGATGAGTGGAGCAAGTTCATTTTTAGGATTAGTAAAACGGTAAGACTGTGCTTTCCCCGATGATAACTGTTTGCACTCATACTCATTTTCGTCAATGTATTGTGAAAATGTTTTTAGAAATTTAGAATTTCCATTGGTTCTTTCGATATCTAGTATAACAATATCTAAATCAACAGTCTTTCTTGGTAATATTCCTTCGCGTTGCTCAATATAAAGTAGAGTAGGTGTGCCCCCAATTACGACAAAACAGTCAATAAAGTTTTGAAATGTTCTTAAGAATTCAGAAGTATTTTTAGGTTGTGCTTTCATGGCAAATTCCCCAAGAAGGTTGAGTCTAGGTCATGGTTTTTTAATATGTCAGAGAGAGCAATTCTCACACGAGGATCAATATTTCTTCGAAATGATAATACAAGTTCAATTGGGTTTAAGCAGTTTTTTTCAGCAAGAAAAGTAGGATCATTTTTCCATTGTTCAATAATAAATTGAGGTATAATTTCTTTGTGAGATTCAATTTTTTTTTCATTTATTATCATCCATTTTCGAAAATCTGAAATAGAGGTGGCAATCGTAATGATCTTGGGTTCGCTTAGGTCTGACATCATTGATAAAGCTGAATCACCAGAGTAAACCCAACGTATATTTTTGTGTTTTCGAGGATCAAAAGTGAGTTCACTTTTTTTTATTATTGTTTCGATTTCAAGTTGCAGCAATTTTAACCACACGATATTGCGATTTTCAAAATATAGTTTATGTGTACGGCCGGCACTTTTTGCTTTCAATATCTCAAAGTGTTCAAGCTGATTACAGGCTCGTGATAGTGTACTCAACGAGACATTATGATTCCGTTTTTTTATGTACAATTGTAAATCTGAGAGCGTGAAAAACCCCTGAAGGTCTTCCGTGAAAAGTAAATAAAATGCAATAATCTTGAGACCAAGTGGAGAAACGTGCTCTTTGTATT
>JAHFAB010000153.1 GCA_023250795.1 Bacteriovoracaceae bacterium | reverse complement strand
TACGGTGGTGCTTACGGAAGCATAAGCGGTAGTGGCGGGATACAAGGGGTGTTTTAGGGTTTGTTTCGCCGTCCTACCCTGCTTGTATACCCTTAGTTTCAAGCTCTTTTCAGCCTCTTTACTGACTGTATTTATCAGCCTCAATACAATAAAATTAAAGTTACTCCCCCCTCTGCCGAAGAGAATGATGTCTGGGCTAGAGGAAGATTTGGTGGGTACTCGACGCTTAGACAACTTGACTGAGGACCGCTGCGGTCTGCTGATTTTGCTGAGGAGGCAATATCGGGTACAGCAACGGAACGTAGTGGTCCTCGTCCTTATACTCATCCCTACAAATAACTTCCTAAAAAGTGAAGAAAAGTGGCTTAGTTAGGTGACCTAAGCGGAGAAACTTCACTTTTTGAGAAGTTCGGACGGCTGATCCAAATTCCATGATCTCACTCTCAGGCGTCGATCCCCAAGGCAAGTGCTGCTGCCTCAATGCCTTTGGGTATTTTTTGATTCAAGATAAAGTGAATGGCACGTGGGCTGATCCCGCAGATCTGTGAAAGCAGTAGGGGCTGGCGCCAGCCCTGTCGGTTAGCTAAGTGAATAAAGAGGGGGCGTAGGGGACCTCGTTCACGAATTTTAGAAGGTAAAACACGTAAGGCCGCAGCTGAAGCAGACAAAATTTCTCCAATTCCCTCTTCAGCCCATTTCTTTGAGCCCACTGTTTGAGGAGGTGGAGTTCCAGAAACTTTTACTGAGGGATCTGAAGACACATAGTCGTGAAATCGGACTCTGAATCCGATTTCCGACTCCCCTAACACTTGAGTTAGCCGTGAAAGTTCTCCCCATTTTTCAACCGTGGCTCCCATTATTTCTCGGTAAGTGGACCAGTACCATTCGAGAGGGTCAGAGCACAAACTCTTACGGCAAGGATTGAGGGCAACATATCTTAACTGTCTTCGAAGGTGAAACCTGTCGGGGATCAACGACGGAGGAGGGATGTTCTGCCAAAGCGCTGAAATGTGCTCACGTTTACTCATTGCACCCAAGAGACCTCCAAGCTTACGGAGATTTTTTCGCTCAGAACCTACGGGTAAAATGAGATGGAGATGATTGGGCATGAGGACCGCAGCAAGTACATTGGGAAAGTGATTGCTCAGATTGGACCAGGCCCAACGTGCTGATTCAAAATTCCTAAAAGGTTCTTTTGGAGTACTTGCTCTAACAACCCAATGATTCCACATATGGGGCTTTACACTGCAAATTCTTTGCCAAAGGAGCGTTTCAGTCGAGAAACTTCCTAAAAAGTGAAGAAAAGTGGGTTAGCTAGGTGACCTAAGCGGAGAAACTTCACTTTTTGAGAAGTTCAGACGTCTGATTTAGATTTATGCTACCCTCACCCCATGACCTCTCTCAACCACATCGGCATCGCCGTCTCAAAACTCCCTGAACTGCAGAAACTCTTTGCTCTCCTGGATCTCAAATCAGAGCATGTTGAATCGATCCCCGACCAAGGAGTGAAGGCCCACTTCATTGATCTGCCCACGCAGCAAAGCCACTTAGAGTTGCTCGAAGTCACAGACCCCCACGGCAAAGTTGCCCAGTTTATCGCAAAGAGGGGGCCTGGCATCCATCACCTGTCCTTCTTGCTCGACAAAGGGGCGCTCCTCCCCACCTGCGAAAAGCTCAGGCAGGCTGGTTATCGCCTCACCTATGACCAACCCCAAAAAGGCGCCCATCAGATGCTGATTAATTTTATCCATCCAGCCTCTGCTGGGGGTATTTTAATTGAACTGATGGAGCCACAAGCTTAAAATTAATATCAAGATGCCCTTTCGTCTAACGCGATCAGTTAAGTTTTTGCTCATTTCTTGTTTTGCTGCTTTTGTGATCCAGCAGACGGGGGATCAGTTTTTTGGGACTCATCTCCTCACTCTCTTTGCGCTCGTGCCTTCGGGCTTTGTTTTAGAACATCGTTTTTGGCAGCTCTTTACCTATGCGTTTTTGCACGGCGATGTGATGCACCTTTTTCTCAATCTTTTCATTTTAGTTTTTATTGGCGCAGAACTTGAAACACTTTGGGGCACCTCGCGCTTCCTCAAATATTATTTTACCTGCTCTATCAGCGCAGGGATTTTGTACCTCCTCCTTCAGATCTTTTTATGGGGTGGGGACGGGCTTTACACTCCGATGCTCGGGGCATCGGGAGGAATTTACGGTCTCCTCCTCGCCTACGGCCTGATCTTTGGGGAGAGAGTTTTTCTCTTCATGTTGCTCTTCCCTATGAAGGCCAAGCATTTTGTCTGGGTTCTCGCTTTGGTTGAATTCATGACCACCCTCTTTTCCGGCCGCGCAGGTCTGGCCAGTGCGGCTCACTTAGGGGGGATGTTTGCAGGGTTTGTTTACCTATGGACCCGGGCGACGTGGAGCCTGTTGAAAAAAAGGAGAGCCCTAAAAAGCTCGCAAATGCCAGAAAAACTCAGAGAAACGAAAAAAAACCCAGGTCATCTCAAGCTCATCGTCGATAATGAGAGGAAACTCAATAAAGACGCATGGAGCGATTCTGATCAAGATCCTAAGACTTGGCATTGACGTAACCAGTCACTTTTTAATTCCTTAGATTCCTACTTAATCCACTCAAAACTGACTGGTTACGCATTGACAGGTCTATTCCATCGTTTTATCACCATAGTCCTATGGTACTTTTAAACGACGCTGTTCAAGAGAAGAAATTTGATGTTCGCATCATTGAGAAAAACGTAGAGCGGGGGGTTTTGTCCTCCGACGAGTTGGCGAAAGCTCTAAAAACGCTTCCCGATGACTCGGCCCATGCTCAGTTTGTGAGTGTGGACTCCTTAGAAGAAGATAAGAAACCTCACGTAAACGGGCAAGTTCATACAGAACACTGAACCCGAACACACAATATGAGCGAAAAAGTAGAATCCATTACAATCCTAGGCACGGGTCCGGCAGGGCTCACGGCTGCCATTTATTCTGCTCGCGCTAGTCTGAACCCCTTAGTGATCGAAGGGTCGCAGCCTGGAGGGCAGCTCACGATCACAAGTGATGTGGAGAACTATCCTGGGTTTGCGAACTCTGTGATGGGACCTGAACTCATGCAGGCATTTCGCAAGCAAGCCGAGCGATTTGGGTGCCGCTTCATGCAGGGGGATGTGCAGAAAGTGAGCTTAGATCAGACCCCTCTGACCCTCCTCACCGCCGATGGAACTGAAATCAAAACCCGCACGCTCATCATTGCAACAGGCGCCTCTGCCAAGTGGATTGGGATTCCCTCTGAGAAAAAGCTCTTAGGCAAAGGAGTCTCCTCATGTGCGACTTGCGACGGTTTCTTTTTTAAGAATATGGATATTGTGGTTGTGGGAGGCGGTGACACCGCGATGGAAGAGGCCACTTTTCTCACTCGTTTTGCAAAAACAGTGCGAGTGATCCATCGAAGAGATACACTCAGAGCGAGTAAAATTATGCAAGAAAAGGCGTTTAAGAATCCAAAAATTTCTTTTATTTGGGATTCGGCCATCGAAGAAGTTTTGGGAGAGAAAGAAGTCACCGGGGTGCGCGTGCGGAATTTGAAGTCCAATCAAATCCAAGACCTCTCTTGCCAAGGCTTATTTGTGGCTATTGGGCATGAGCCCAATACCGCTTTGTTTCGTTCTGCGCTCAATTGCAATCCCCATGGATATCTTTTGACTCAGTCAGGGTCTACGCGAACCAATATCCCAGGAGTTTTTGCTGCGGGAGATGTGGCCGATCACGTCTACCGACAGGCAGTGACCGCTGCTGGAACGGGATGTATGGCCGCGATCGATGCGGAACGCTACTTAGAGGGGCATGCATGAGTCAGGAACACACGGCAACACCAGTTCTAGTAGATCTTTCAGAACAAGTTCGCGTTCGCTTTGAAAAATTGAACAAGCTTCGTGAAAAAAAGGACAACCCTTATAAAAACGGGATTCGTCCAAGCGCTCTTGCGGCTGATTTGCACCGTGAATATGATGGCAACACCAAAGAACAGCTCGAAGAGATGAAAAAACACGCCTCAGTGGCGGGGCGAATTCTAGCTATTCGCACTTTTGGTAAAGCAGCATTTGTCACTCTCAAAGATCGGACGGGATTGATACAACTCTTTGTTCAAAAAGATAAAGTGGGCGAGGAAGCGTATGCGGCCTTCAAAGAGTTGGACATGGGAGATATCGTTTTTTCTGAAGGCGGTGTTTTTAAAACAAAGACGGGAGAGCTCTCGATCCATTGCGAAGTTCTGACTCTGGTCACCAAGTCTCTCCAACCCTTGCCTGAGAAATTTCATGGGATTTCGGATGTCGAGATCAAGTACCGCCAACGCTATTTGGATCTCATCGTGACTGAAGAGACCCGAGATACTTTTCGAAAACGTTTCAAAATCGTCGAAGAAGTCCGTCGTTATTTTATCGAAAAAGATTTTATGGAAGTCGAAACTCCAATGATGCATCCCATAGTGGGGGGGGCCAATGCTCGCCCCTTTGTGACTCATCATAATACTTTGGACATGGACCTCTATTTGCGAATTGCCCCGGAGCTTTACCTCAAGAGATTAGTGGTCGGGGGATTTGAACGTGTTTTCGAAATCAATCGCAATTTTAGAAATGAGGGGATTTCGATCAAGCACAACCCCGAGTTTACCATGCTCGAATTTTATCAGAGCTACGCGACTTATGAAGATCTGATGGTTTTGACAGAAGAGCTTTTTCAGAGGTTAGGAGACCGAGTTTTAGGTTCTCGCAAATTGGATTATCAAGGCACTGCAATTGACTTAGATGGTCAGTGGACACGACTGAGTTTCGAAGATGCAATTCTAAAACACAGCACTTTCAAAGATCGAGACAAGCTCAGAGACCGCAAAGCTCTTTTGGATTATGGAAAGAGCAAAGGGTTTTCGATGCGCCCACAGGCGTCTATTGGAGATTTGCAGGCTGTGATTTTTGATGAGGAGGTGGAGGCCCATCTCATTCAACCCACTTTTATCACTTTGTACCCCTACGATATTTCACCCCTATCACGAAAAAATGAAAAGGATCCTTACTTAGTCGATCGGTTTGAACTTTTTATTTTCGGTAGAGAGATGGCCAACGCATTTTCAGAGTTGAACGATCCCGTCGATCAAAAAGAGCGATTTCAGGCTCAAGTAGAGGCGAAAAATGCAGGCAACGAAGAGGCCTGCGATATGGACGAGGACTACGTCAGGGCTCTGGAGTATGGCATGCCTCCTGCGGCCGGAGAAGGGATTGGCATTGACCGGTTGGTGATGCTTTTCACGAATTCTCCCAGTATACGGGACGTGATTTTATTTCCACAAATGAGACCAGAAACGACAACAAAAGTGAACATGAAATCTCTATGACCCCCTCGAGCTACTCTGCGGTTCCCCTCTTAGCGCGCCGTTTTCTTCTCTCACACGGGAGTGATCGTTTT
>JAHFAB010000152.1 GCA_023250795.1 Bacteriovoracaceae bacterium | reverse complement strand
CAGCCCCTGCCGGAAAACCACCAGGGAAATAACCAGGAAATACGAGGTAGATTATGGAAGCTACAGCTAAAGTCAGTTTTGTGAGAATTACCCCGCGAAAGATGGGGATGATTGCAGATGCAGTTCGTGGAAAAGGGATTAACGAGGCTCTTACCTATCTTCGTTTTTCTCCCAGAAAACGTACTGCTGGAGTTCTTTATACTTTGTTAAAAAGTGCTGCCTCTAACGCTGATAGAAGTAAAACTGTAGATGTGGATACTTTGTATGTGAAATCTTTGCTGGTGGGGCCGGGTCCGATTTTGAAACGATTTCGTCCAAGAGCAAAAGGGTCTGCATACCGAATTAATAAAAGAACGAGCCATATCAGAGTAACGCTCGCAGAACGCTGAAAGGAATAAAATGGGTCAGAAAGTCAATCCAGTTGGATTTCGCTTAGGAATTACTCGAACCTGGGACAGCCGTTGGTATTCGAAACGAGATTATAGCAAGTTGCTTCACGAAGATCTCAGACTTCGAGAATACCTTAAGGGGAAACTCTACAGTGCAGGTATTGCTAAGATTGAGATCGAAAGAGCAGCCAACAAAGTCAAAATTAATGTGCATACAGCAAGACCTGGTATTGTCATTGGTAAAAAAGGAGCTGGGGTCGAATCTCTGAAAGAAGATGTGCAACGGCTTTCTAAGAATGAAGTTTTTTTAAACATTATCGAAGTAAAAAAACCTGAATCCAATGCACAATTCATTTCTGAAAACGTGGCTTCGCAGCTTGAAAAGCGTGTGGCTTTTAGAAGAGCCATGAAAAAATGCATGACGGCCGCTTTTAAACAGGGAATCAAAGGCATTAAGATTCGAGTTTCAGGCAGGTTAGGTGGAGCTGAAATTGCGAGAACCGAGTGGTACAGCGAAGACAGCGTCCCTCTTCATACATTGAGAGCCAATATCGATTATGGAACCGCAGAGGCGAAGACGACTTATGGAATTATTGGCGTAAAAGCTTGGGTGTATCACGGTGAGACTGTGACTCTCAAAAAACAAGCTGCCACTGAAGCAAAAGCGATGCAAGGTTCATAGGAGTTTACCATGTTAGCACCCAAAAGAGTCAAATGGCGTAAACATCAAAAAGGTCGGATGCGAGGAAAAGCAGACCGAGGAAGTACTTTGTTTTTTGGAGACTTCGGTCTTCAGGCAACTGAGTGTGGAAAAATTACCTCGAAGCAGTTGGAAGCTGCCCGAGTAGCGATGACCCGTTATGTAAAACGAGGAGGCAAGATTTGGATCCGTGTTTTCCCGGACAAGTCTATTACGAAGAAACCCGCTGAAACTCGAATGGGTTCTGGAAAAGGAAATGTGGAAGAATGGGCGGCAGTGATTAAGCCAGGTCGGCTTGTTTTTGAAATGTCTGGTATTCCGCAAGTAGAAGCGTTTGAGGCTTTGCGTTTAGCCAATCATAAGTTGCCTGTGCATTGTAAACCGATTAGTAAGGCGAGCGAAGTTTTGGCACTGAAAAGAGCAGAGGACTTGAGAAAGTCCAAACTGACAAAGGCTGGAGCCACAGCTTAGCTTGAGTGGTTTAGGAGAAAGGATGAGAGACGTATGTCTACGAAGAGATTTAAGGAATTGAAAAACCTATCCAAAGACGAGTTGGTCACGAAAGTCCGTGAAACCGAAACTGAGCTCTTTCAAGCTAAGGTAAAGCTTTCGATGGGACAGTTGGAAAATACGGCCAGTATTTGGAAGCTTAGAAAAGATTTAGCAAGGATCAAAACTTTGCAGACAGTTCAAGCTAAAAAGTAGGCTAAGAAATAGGCTAAAAAGTAGCCAAAAAGATAGCCTAAAAAGTAGAGAGACGAGAAGGAATAAATTATGGCGTTAGAAAAAAATCAGTCGGAAACAACAGCGAGTGTACCGGATCCAGCCGATCGAAACTCTCTTCAGAAGAGAAGAGTTTTGGTTGGAACTGTGGTCAGCAATAAAATGCAAAAAACAATCGTGGTAAAAGTAGATCGACATGTCAAGCACACGCTTTATAAGAAATACAGTACTCAATCGCGTAAGTTCAAAGCCCATGATGAAAAAAACGAAGCGAAGATGGGTGATTTAGTCGCAGTCGTTTCTTCTCGACCGATCAGTCGAGAAAAACGCTGGGTGTTGCAGTCCATTTTGAGGAGAGGAAATCAGGCGGCTGAGGTGGCTGTTTAGGCTTGAGGCAGTTGGCCTGAGAAGAGACCAAGAAGTGACCGAGAAGTGGCCGAGAAGATAAAGTGATGAGGAGATGATTTTATGATTCAAATGCAGACCCGTCTAGACGTAGCTGATAACTCTGGAGCTAAGTCCGTGATGTGCATAAAAGTTTTGGGTGGAAGTCGCAGGAGATATGCATCTTTAGGAGATGTGGTCGTGGTGACTGTAAAAGATGCAATACCGAGTGCGAAAGTAAAAAAAGGTGAAATCGTGAAAGGCGTGATTGTACGCACCCGAAAAGAAGTCAACCGCAATGATGGAACTTATATTCGTTTTGATAATAATTCCATTGTGCTGATTAATGCTCAAAATGAGCCGATTGGAACTCGTATTTTTGGACCCGTGGCAAGAGAGCTTCGTGCGAAGGCGTTTACGAAGATTATATCTCTAGCGCCAGAGGTTTTGTAAGGATTGCCTGAGGAAGATATTATGACGACATTAGAAGTGTTTAAAACAAAGCTTAAAAAGAACGATCAGGTCCAGGTCATGTCTGGTCGTGAAAAAGGAAAAACCGGAAAAGTTTTGCAAGTGAACTTTAAGACTGGAAGAATTACGGTAGAGAAAGTCAACCTAGTCAAGAAACATGCAAAACCCACTCAAAAAAACCCACAAGGTGGGGCGATTGAGAAAGAACTTCCTCTTCATTTTTCCAATGTGCTTCTGCTTTGTCCGAAGTGCAATCGAGGAGTGCGGCATGGTTATAAATTTGTTGAAGCGGCCGCGAAAAAGGGTTCTGCCAAGGGTGTCGTTCAAACTAAAAAAGTCAGAGTTTGTAAGCGATGTCAGGAAAACTTGGACCCGGTTTAATTAAAGAATTAAAGGAGAATTAAAGTGGCAGCTGCAAAAGTAAAAGACAAAGCAGAGGAAGTAAAAGAATCTAAAGCCAAGGCCAAGGAAGACGACTCAGGCGATGCAGAGGCTCAAATCAAGGCCAAAGCGAAGGCCAAAACTGAGGCCAAAAAAACTGCAGCCGATGCCAATCGTGCAAAGGCAAAGCGGAGCAAGGACGAGGCGGCTGCTTCTGCACTGAAGATCGCGGCTCCAGGAGAAACTCGATCTTCTCCCAGTAAAACTCCTAGGCTTTTGACTTTTTATAAAGAAAAAGTTGTTCCCGCTGTTTCTAAAGAGTTCCAGTTTAAAAATCCAATGCAGGTTCCTCGTTTGACTAAAGTGGTGGTCAATTGTGCTGTGAAAGAGGCAGTTGCTAATCCCAAAGTTCTAGACGGGACTTTAGAAGAGATCATGTCCATCACTGGGCAAAAGGCTGTTTTGACACGAGCCAAGAAGTCCATTGCCACTTTCAAAGTGAGAAAAGGCCTAGCCGTGGGAGTCCAAGTGACTTTGAGACGGGCTCGGATGTACGAATTTTTAGATCGTTTGATGAATGTTGCACTACCCAGAGTGCGAGATTTCAAAGGACTCAATCCAAAGTCGTTTGATGGCCGTGGAAATTATTCGATGGGAATTAGAGAGCAGATTATTTTCCCAGAAATTAATTATGACAGAGTGGACAAGGTTCGAGGGATGACTGTGACTATTGGTACAACTGCAAAAAATAATGAACATGCGAGAGCAGTGTTGGCTGCTTTTGGAATGCCGTTCCGCAAGTAAAGGAGAGAGGTTTTGTCTACAAAGAATAAAATTGAAAAAATTGGTAAAAAACTGAAGTTCAAAGTTCGGGTTAAAAACCGTTGTCCACTTTGTGGAAGGGCGAGGGCTTACATGCGTAAGTTTAACATGTGTCGGCTCTGTTTTAGAGGGTTGGCACTCAAAGGCCACCTTCCTGGTGTAGTAAAGTCGAGCTGGTAAGAAAAGGAATATTCAATATGAGCATGACAGATCCTGTAGCAGATTTATTAACAAGAATTCGAAACTCGACACGAGAAAGGCATGAGAAGGTTGAAATCCCTGCTTCTCGTTTGAAAGCCAATTTAGTGAGAGTTTTGAAAGAAGAAGGTTATATCAAAAATTTTCGTCTTCATCGCGAAGAGGGAAAACCTGTGATCAAAATTTATCTCAAATACACTGAGCAAGGTTCGAGTGTTATTCAGGGGATCAAACGGGTGAGTAGACCAGGTTTGAGACGGTATTCGGGATATGAAGAGATCCCGAGACCTCTGAGCGGTGCTGGGATTGCAATTGTTTCGACTTCAAAGGGTCTCATGACAGGACAAAGAGCTCGCGCCGCAAAAGTGGGTGGCGAAATTCTTTGTGAGGTGTGGTGATTTATGTCTCGTGTAGGAAAAGTCCCTGTTAAAATAGCTCAGGGTGTAAAAGTAGAAATAAAAAATAATCAGGTCAAAGTGGAAGGTCCTAAGGGAAAGCTTTCTCGTGAGTTAGCACGAGGGATTACCGCGAAAGTTGAGAATGGAGCTGTTTTAGTCACTTGTGATGCAAATTTGGTGGCCCATGCTTCTGCTCTGCACGGTCTTACTCGGACGTTGATCCATAATATGGTCCATGGAGTGCACACTGGGTTCACAAAAGAGTTGGATATTGTGGGCGTCGGTTATCGCGCTGCGACTAAGGGCAATGTTTTGACGATGAGTTTAGGCTATTCACACCCGGTCGATTATGAACTTCCAGCGGGGATTACCGCGAAAGTTGAGAATAATACCCATCTGGTTGTGACAGGTCCCGATAAAATTTTAGTGGGTATGGTGGCTGCGAAGATTCGGTCGTTTAAGAAACCCGAGCCTTATCAAGGCAAAGGGATTAAGTATGTGGATGAAAAAATCATTCGTAAACAAGGAAAAGCCGCAGGTGCTAAGTAAGTCAATGAGAGGTGAATTCTAATGGCTACGCGTATTGGTCGAAAGACGAGTCAGAAAAAGGTTGTCAGGTTTAAGAGAAAAAAGCGCATTCGTGCTCGGGTAGAGGGCTCTACAGAAAAACCTCGTTTTTCTGTCTTTAGATCCAACCACCATCTCTATGTGCAACTGATTGACGATATCAAGGGACACACATTGGTAGCGGCTTCTACTCAAGAAGAAGAGTTACGAAGCAAAGCCCATGGGACGATAGAAGGAGCTAAGACTTTAGGGAACTTGGTAGCAAAACGGGCTTTGGCGAAGAAGATACAAAATGTAGTTTTTGATCGAAGTGGGTATCTTTATCATGGACAGATCAAGGCTTTAGCTGATGCAGCTCGCGAAGGCGGATTGAAATTTTAAACAAAGGAGAACTGTGAAATGAGTACAGGACAACAAAACGATCGCCAATCGGGTGG
>JAHFAB010000151.1 GCA_023250795.1 Bacteriovoracaceae bacterium | reverse complement strand
CCTCAACTGAATCGTCCCCCGTTTGAACAACGTCTTCTACAACGGCCTCAATCAGACGTTCGCTCTCGCGGTACTCAAGTATACGAGCCCGTCTCTTGCCCTCAATCAGAACTTTGACCGTATTATCCGGCAGCCTTAAAATCTGTAAAATCGAACCCAAAGTCCCCACAGTAAAAATATCCTTTTCACCCGGGTTCACCGTCGTCGCCAAACGTTGGGCTACGAGAAAAAGCTCCTGCTTTTTACTGACACACTCTTCGAGTGCATTGATGGATTTCTCACGCCCGACAAAGAGCGGAACCACCATGTGGGGGAAGATAATGACATCCCTGAGCGGAAGAAGAGGGACTGTAGAGATTGGCTTCTGGGTCTCTTTGGGGTTGGACATAGAAAGCAGGACCTCCTGTCCAATAGTACACCATACCCGAACTGAGAAAGCAAAGCCTGTGAGCACATTTAAGGGATGGGGCATCATATTCGGAGGGTACTAGGGCCGCAAATTTCTCAAAAAGTGAAGAAAAGTGGCTTAGACAGGGGAGCTAAGCGGAGAAACTTCACTTTTTGCGAAGTTCAGAGGCGAAGCAATTCCCTATTTGCCAAATTTCTCAAACGATTCGATCAAGGTCTCAATTCTCTGAATCACGGCCGTCACTGTTTTATCAATCGGGGCTGAAAGCGCGAGCCCTGCGGCATATTCGTGTCCCCCACCGCCCAGCTCCATTGCGACTCGGTTAATGACAATCCTGCCTTTGGATTTGATCGACACGCGCACTTGTCCGTCCTCTTCCTCTCGAAAGAAACACACCACTTCTGCATCTTTGAGGAGCAAAAGTAGATTCATAAAGGATTGCGTGTCGTCAGCAGAGGCCTGGTGCTTTTTTCTCAAGGCCAAATCCATCTCCAACCACGCCACCTTGCCCCCTGCGGCAATCTGAACATTTTGGAGCATATGCCCTAAAAGCTGAAGGTGGGAAAGCTCTTTGGAAGAATAGATGGCTTGGTAAACCTCTTCAGGATTGACTTCGAGTTCAATCATCTCTCCCGCAATTTTATGTGCCAGAGGAGTAGTGCGAGCATACCTAAAACTATTCGTATCGGTCATGATTGAAACGTAAAGCCCGAGGCCGACATCTCGGTTTAATTTTGCAAACTTGAGCTCTTCGAAAAGTCGATAAAGCATCTCACCAATGCTGCTCGAAGTTGGATCAGATAAGAGCAATGCGTGGGGAGGATAGTTAATTTCTTGCGGCCCCTCAATGGCGGGGTGATGGTCTAAAAAAACAATTTTTTTCGCCCTAAGTGAGAGCTCTCCCCAAAGTTTTCCTAAACGCCTGGGGTCATTCGTGTCCAAAATGATCCATAGATCACAAGTATCCCAAAGCTCAACTTGCCCAGGACCCAATAAAACCATCCCTTTGGGATCTAAAAACCGATACCTTTTTGGCACCAGATCTGGATTATATACACGGCAAGCCTTCCTCGCACGCTTCAGATAGTGAAAAAGGGCTGATTCGGCCCCTAGCCCATCCCCGTCAGGCAATACATGCGTCGAAATGAGCACTCTTTTTGACTGTTCCAGCCAAGTCCTAAACTTTTGATATTCCTTCGTTTTAGACAGTTCTGGAATTTTTTCTTTTGTACTCAAGCAGAACTCCTCATTTTCCGAACCAAGAGATGTGAGGTTTAGCACAGAATGAGGGCAACAAGCAAAAAAATCATGACCGGGTCATCTCCATCCACCAAAATGGATCCTTTGTACGTGGTTTTTGAACAGCATCTGTTTAACTTTCAGGATTCTGATTCTGATCGAAAAACCTTTATTGCCAATGTGGTGATTGATTATCTCACCTACCTACGTAAGTTAAACATCACAGTCCCCAAATCTCTAGAACAACCGATTGTTGAGGAACTATCTGAGCAAGTGAACACCATGCTCGTGAAAAAAATATACGGTTGCTATGACATTGAGGAATACCAAAAGAGCTTGGCTAGCACTCTGAAAAAGCGTGCAAGAATGAAGTATTCGAAACTGAAGCAGTAAAAGATTACTTCTTTAAACTTTCCCGAAATTCTTCGATGACTTGGATTTTGGCATAGAGGCTTGCATGTCTGTTTTCGTCTCCGATGGGATGGGATAATCTTTTAACAAGAGAGAGAGTGATTTCACGAAATATATTTCGAAGATAGGCCATTTCAAGTGAAGTTTTTCTGGGAAAATTCTCCTTTATTTGAAGGCAACTTTTAGTATCTGCCTCCAAAATGAGATAGTGCGCCTCTCTCCGTTCATCAGCACCTAATACTGACTCATCCTCTGCTTTGAGAAGGTGTGCCCTCATCAGATCATAGGCACTTAATGCTAACTCCAGGCTGTCCTTCTTAAGTAATCTAGACACCCTCATTTGCTGCACAAGATCATCAATGTCTGATAGATTTTGAGATACATATGGTATCTTTTCAAGAAAAGAATCTAAATCATCGGACGAGATTGCGCCCAAAAGAATGAGACTATCAAAGAGGCTTTCTCGTTTCACCGGCTCGAGATTTTCGCAGGAAAAAATTGGAATGATAAAAAACAAAACATCCTGAGGTAGAGGTCGTTGCTGGATTGACAGACGAATTGCTGCAAGCCAGCGCTCATCTACTGGAAGTTCAAAGTCTTGCAGAATTGCCGTCAGCTCTTCGTTTGTGTTTGCAGAAACGCCTTGATCTTGTGCAAAGGATTGAACTGAGCAGATTGAAACTAAAACAAATAGCAGAACCGTAACAAATCTCATTGGGTCTCCAATAAACACCTGTTTTTAAATGGATCCAAAATCATCACGCCCAAGCTTTTAACTCATCGAATCATAACTGTCAACTACTGTTCCGACCTATGTTCCGACTTAAGTGCTGCTCCATTTTCTCTCTGCCAAAAACCCTCTCAGCTTCTAACAAGTTATGTGGCCTGCATCGTAAGCGACAGTTCTGAAGTGTGCTTTCACCACCTAAAGCGACTGGCACTGCGTGGTCTATTTCTAAACCATATTTGCATCCGCATATTTTTCCCGTCAGTGGATCTTCGAAAGTGCACATTGAGTGATCTCGTGCGTGGACCTCACGCTCCAGCTTTTTTGAGGTGTAAGGCCTCTCATTTTGTCGAGGTTTAGGCTGACTTTGGTCGGAGGGTTTTCTGACTGTTTTAGTCCACTCCGCTGCGGAGTGGCTTTTCTGAGTCACCTTGTAAGCTGGATCTTTTTTCATCAGCATAAAATCCGCTAGCATTTCAAACAACTCTGCATAAGTGGGATGAGGATTTGCGTGTGCGGTAATTTCTCGCACTCGCTGAAACATTTTCATCTGTTGATCACTTGCAACAAACTTAATTTCAGACTGAGTCTCCGATAGGATACGTTCTCGATCTTGGCTCAGCACAGTTTTCTCTGGATTTTGACTGATTGAGAAAAGCAGTCTTTGGCATTGGTCTTGGGACTTTCCTTCAATTTTATCTAGAAGATCGATCTTTTCCGTTTGAGTATATTCTTTGTCACAGAATTTTTTTTCTTTCTCAAAAAAGTGCTGGAGTGAACTCACGTTACTCAATGACACTTTCCCAGTGTTCAGCGCCTCTTCCACTTTTTTCTGCACCAGTTCCGGCAAGTTTTTTAATAGCTTCATCGATTTGATTCTGCGAGTAGCCGATCCGGGAGTATACCCCAGTCCCTCAACACAATAGGCAAAGAGGTTAGAAAACCCTCTTTCCCGATAAAGTTTTCTATTTTCCATTTCTTTAAGATGCCACAAAAAGTGAGTGGTCATTTCTCTCTCTTTTGAGACTAGTTCTTTCGTACCGTTCCAAAGCTCAAGATCTGATAAGTGTGTTAGATTCATGTGATTTCTCCTTCTAAAGTTAAACTACAAGAACGTCTGTATCATGGATTATTCAGGAGCCTTTTCGGGTCTTAAAACCTAAAAATAGAGCGCGTATTTTCGATGACCTAGCTAGAGATAAAACAGAATAAAAAGACTAAAATATCTTCAATAAAGAGTCATGACAGTGCTTGTAAATAGCGTTCAGGGTACACAAATTATTTTCATATTTTTGGTGAAATATCGGTCAAGCAAAATCGACCTGACAGTATCGCTTTTTTTCACCTCTGAAAGACGAAGCTTCGCGATTAAGAAGAGAGTAAGAAGCATTAGGTTTATGAAACCTTCTGCAGCAATCCGCCTCGACATACTAAATAAGTGATTCCGCCCCAATTTATTTTTGGTCGAACCAGTGCTAAAAAAAAGGTAGCAACTGTAAGTAGATCACCCAGTAGAAATCCAGGGAAAAAATGGAATTTTCCTGACGTAAGACGTGTAAGACGACCAAGAAATAGTAATCTAGCCAAGATCAAAATACTACAAAGCGCGATAATCCATAAAATTCCTCTCGCAATCCCAACCAACAAAAGGATCAAGTACCCGTATACAAAAAGATAGGTCAGTAGTGTCATTAAAAGACCCTGAGGATTCATGTGAATAGAAACAAGGTTAGCCCGGATAAAATTATTAATTAATTTACGAAACGTCATGGTCCCGACAGGAGACTGGACTGAAGGGCCAAGTACCAATTCAAAACCAAGTTCTTTTGCCGCTTTTCCTAGAGCTAAATCTTCGGCAAGATAAGATCGAAACCGTTCAATTCCTCCCAATTTTTTAAGGGCTTGGCGAGTAATGCCTACGGTCCCACCGGCAATTCCCAAAGCTCTGCCATGAATCATCAAAGGCGCCCATAAGTAGAACATCGCGCTATTCCATGCTAGCGAATACATATTTCCCCAAGAATTTTTAGGTTGTGTATGCTTCGGCAAACAACTCACAACCCGATTGCCTGAGGCCAAGATGCCCACGGTTTTTCGTATGGTATCTGGTGGAGCTACTATATCGGCGTCGCTTAATATGAATATTTCATAACGGGCTTGTGCAATTCCGTGGAAAAGATTTGAGGTTTTTCCTCCAAAGTCAGACAATACAGGGGTAACTATTACCTCAAACTTGTACCGCTCCTTTAGGCGAGAGAGAACTTCTAGAGCAGAATCTTTCATATCTTGCAGCGAAAATATAAATTGAATATCACCACCGTAGTCCTGGTTTAGCCAGCTCAGAAAACATTGCTCGGTGTACTCATTAGAGTCCCTGATAGGTATAATAATGCTGACCGGAATTTTATTGTCCACAGGAGCAATTTGTTGGGAAAATGTAAGAGACTTTCTGGCAAAGTGATCAAAAAGAGCTGCTAAAATAAGGTACATAATTACGTAGCTTATTACAAAGGTCACCATAGTGACTTCATACCAACTTTATTAGATATCATCAAACTTCTACTTTGCTCCGAACCCCACTCACCGCCGTCGCCCCCGCCCGCCGCGGCGACGTTTTGCTTTTTTGGCCTCTGAAATGAGAAACTTCACAATCATGCTCGCAATGTTTAACCCGGTTGCTTTTTCGATTCCTTCGAAGCCTGGCGAGCTGT
>JAHFAB010000150.1 GCA_023250795.1 Bacteriovoracaceae bacterium | reverse complement strand
ATGGACGAGTACCCACGTGACTGGGACCCACTTTTTTAATCCCTGAAATTCCTACTTAATCCACTAAAAACCGATCAATGACTTTATTTTCGAGTTTGAAAGAAAACGGACGCTAAAATCAAAACTCCACCCAATGCTTGGAGAGGGGTTAAGATTTCATTCAAAAAAAGATACCCCCAAAGAGTTCCAAAAACAGGTTGGATGAACAAAGTGAGGGAGAGGCTGGCAATAGGGGCATTTCTTAACGCAACAACCCAAAACAAATAACCTCCCGTTGTACCGATAGGACCTAAAACTAAGATCGATAAGAAACTTTTTAGACTCATTTGGTGAAGTGGGGGAAGGCCAGAATGAAACACTACAATCATTAATAGAAGACAAACACCTATTGTTAGCGAGGTTCCAAAAACCGCAAAAGGCGAATGGCGGTCGAGGAGCTTTCTACTAAAACTAGAAAATGTTCCCTCTCCTAAAAGCGAGCATAAAATAAGGAGATTTCCTAAGAGGGGACCACTAAAAGAGGTTAAAACTTGTTCGGAACTAAGTCCTGTGAGTAAGAAAAATCCCAAGAGAGCAAACGCAAATGCGACAACATAAACAGGTTTGAGTTTTTCTCCTAGTAAAACCCATGCCATGAAAACTGTGATGAGGGGTTCCATAGCAATAATGAGGGCATTATCCGTGGCTCGAGTGATCGAGAGTCCAAAACATTGAAATAGGGGTGAATAACAAAACGTAAAAAATCCTAAACTAAGAGCCAAAAGTAGGTCTTTATGTCTGAACTCTGGATTTCTAAAATGAATGAATTTCTCAGTTTTTAGAAAAAAAGAAAATACAAGATAAGCTAGAAGGGCAGAACCGTAACGTAGGAATGCAAAATGCATTGGACTGAAATCTTTTAAAACAAATTTTCCCAAGGTGGGATGCGTGGACCAAATGAGATTAGCAATGATGAGTCCAAGTAGAGTTTTCAGTGACATAAGCATCCTTCTTATAGGATAATCTTCCGAAATGGAACAAAAGGAGGGACAACAAGTGAAAACATTGCCTGGAAAGCCCGCTAAAGAATCTTCAGTGATAATGACTGAAATAGTGCTGCCTTCTGACACAAATTCTTTAGGAACTATTTTTGGGGGAAAAATTATGTCATGGATTGATATTGCAGCTGCAATATCGGCTGGCAGACATGCACGAAAAGTCGTGGTAACGGCCTCTTTTGATGCAATGCATTTTATAGCCCCAGTGAGGCTAGGTCAGGTGGTTCATCTCCATGCGATGGTCAATTATGCTTCGCGGACATCGATGGAAGTGGGTGTCAGAGTGGATTCTGAGGACTTAGTGACCGGCGAAATGTGCCATACTGCTACTGCTTACACCACTTTTGTTGCTTTGGATGGCAATGGCAAACCCACTCCAGTGTTGCCAGTTATTCCAGAGTCTCCAGATGAGAAGCGAAGGTATGATCAGGCGGTACTGAGAAGAGAGACGAGAATGAAACTGGCTGAAGAAATAAAAAAACAAAACAATTAATGCAACCATTCTGGATTTTATTAAAAGCAGTTCTTATCTTTCTTTCATTGTTCTTTGGAACTTTTGAAGGAACTTTTTGTTTTGGAGATGTTCACTACGGTTCGGAGGGGGAAAATCTCACTTTATCTCAAGCATTAGATCGAGGGATAGCAAATAATAGAGATGTTCAAGACCAAAAATTAATTTTAAGAGCAGCAGAAATTATTCATAAAAATGCTTGGGACACCATGTTTCTTCCTTCGGTTTCACTGAACCTCAGTACGAGTTCTAGCAAAACCCTCTCCCATCTCCTGGGAGATACTTATACGAGTCTTTTGAGTTCATATGATTCTCACGGTTATACGGTTTCTTCGGCCTCTCTGAATTTAGGAAGCTACACATTTTATAATTTTGGAAAAGATCTCCTGGTCTATGAAAAAGCATATTTAGATTGGACCAGAGCCCAAGAGGCTTTGGATGAGGCCATACGTTCAATTAAATTTCAAATCATCGTGGCATATTGGACTCTAAAAACCTCTTACGACAAAGTGGATTCAGCAAATCGATCCATAGAGATTGCGCAAGCCATGGCCGAACTCCAGGAATCACGCTATAATTTAGGGAAAACCACACAAGCTGACTATGAATCTTCTGCCATGGATCTTTTTACAGCTAGAAATCTAAGAGACCAGCTTGAGACGAACTCAAGGATTGCTCTTTTTAGTCTCAATACATTTTTGGGAGATCCAATAGGAACTAAATACCACATAGAAGAGGAAATCAGTTTTCTTCCTATCAGTCTTAATGAGGATATTGTTTATGAAAGTTATCAGAAAAATTCTCCTATAATGAAGTCAGCAAAAAATGAATTGAGAAAAGCGGAGTTAAGTCTTTCTTTAGAACAAAGAAATCGTCTTCCTTTACCTACTTTTAGTTTTAGTGGGATTACAGTGAGTTATAGCAACCACTATTATGGTAGTAGTCCAGATCTGTATACAAGTGCAACTGGGAATCCAAATTTCAATGTTTCTGCATACGTGTCTCTTACCGTTCCTATTTTGGGTTACAATGGATTATTTGGGTGGAGAGCAGTGGAGACAGCTCATATAGATTTGGAAAGAGCTGAATTAAAACTGAGGGATTCCTCTGCAAAAGACCGTTCTTTGATTTTTCAGCACATCCAAAATATTAGACAAGTTGAAGTGACAGTTCAAAATAACAGGGAATCTCTTATAAAATCAGTGGATGTGATGGAGTCTGTTTTTCAAAAGTATTTTAGTGGAGCAGTCTCTAGACTTGAGTTGAGGGATGCTATTACACAGGCGAGGAGTGCAGAAATTAGCTTAAGTGAGGGCATACTTTTCCACCTGAGCAGTAAGATGCAATTGGCTCAGTTGATCGGTGTTGACTACCTTCCGAGGTTGGATCAATGAATAAATTTTTGGTATTTTTTTCGTTCTTTTTATTTTCTCAGGCGGCTTTGTCAGATGAGTCTTCTCATTTGGTCTTGAGTGCGTACGAAAGAACAAATCCACTATTTTCAGGAAAAGTAAGTTGGCAATTGGGTGTTGGATATCTTGTGGGTTTTATGGTGCCTGATTTTAGGTTGAGTTTTGGATCTGTTAGTTACGATTCGATACAAGCTGTTCCTGATAATTTGGTAGCACTTTATCCTACTGGAACAGCCTATTACGATCCCGAATCAGAATTACTCCGCACCCGAGAAGGAAGCAATCCTTGGAAATTTCTTCTTTATGAGCCAGGGATTACAGTCACTCGAAATATTTTTTCATTAGAAGGTCTGACTGAGAGTGTCCGTTTTGGTATAGCTCTTGGAAAAATGACAGATGAAAAAAATTCAATTGAATTTTCTGCTCGTTTATTTTCCTTAGAAACAGCACTTTCTTATAAACTGGGTCAGAGTGGACACTGGGGAGTGATTGGTGCTTTTTCATATCACGCTGGAGTACTTGTTGCAGAATCAAAATATCCCGAATCAAGTCAAAAGGGTCGATTGCCTGTTCACTATTACAGCGCTTCTTTTGGTGTTCTTTACTGGCTTTGAGCAGGCGGTGTTTCTGGCTTATCTTCTGAGTCTGCAGTGCTGCATGTAGAGCATTTCATTTTTTTTAATTTCATTTTTGCTAGATTTTTTTTATTTTGAAATGTTTCAATTCTTGAAACTAAAACCAATATATTTGAAGTTAATTTCATTTTTTTTGAAACATCGGTAGATGACAAGTTTTCACGTTCTTTTTGTTTTTCAATGAGTTCTTCTTGGGTTGTTTTTTCTTTTGAACTGCAATCATCGATGGTTGACTGTAAACTTTCACATTCTTTACAGGAGGGGGGATTTGCTATCGAAGTGTTGATCAAAATCGAGATAAATAAAATCGGAAAGAAAGACATGGGAAAATCACTCCTTTTTTTCTGGTTTTTCTAAAATCGTTCGTACTTCCCAAAGAGCGGGGAAGCACTTCTTAGAGGTTGTGGATTTGAGATACTCTACACCGCTTGAGCCTCCAGTTCCTTTTTTGAAACCAATAATTCTTTCCACCACACGCACATGATGTTCTCTCCAGAGAGCGAGAGTTTCATCAAGTTCTACGAGAGATTCGGTGAGTAAATAAAGAGGGAGGTTTTTTTCTGGATTTTGATAAATCGGCAAAAGAGCTTGGAGTGTTTTGGTGTTATTTTTTTCGTTTTGTGGATCGGAGGGGACAGAGTAACCCAAATTTCTCAGCATTTGAAAATATACGGAGTAGAGATCGGGTTTGTTGAGTCTCTCTGTTAATTTCTGGAGAATTTCTGGAGAGTTTTTAAAAAAATGGAAATACCTCTCATCTTTGAGACCTAATAAAAATTCGATCTCTCTGAACTGGAGTGATTGGAACCCACTGGCTGGCATGAGGTGATTTCGAAATTCTAAAAATTCAATCGGTGTCATCGTTTCTAGAATATGGATCTGGGAAACGAGGAGTTTCATGATTTCGACTACTCTTTTGACAAAATGCTGAGCTCTTAAGATCTCATTTTTCTGCATGTAGCTCACTGTGTTGTCGAGTTCGTGCAAAATGAGTTTGAACCAAAGTTCGTACGCTTGATGGATGATGATGAAAAGTAACTCATCGTGATGGGGTGGGGATGACTGGGGTATTTGAAGTTTTAGAAGATCTGGAATTTTCAGATAATCATTATAAGTGAGGTCGCCCACTTTACTTACATTTGGAGACCCCCAGTCTGAACTGAAGGGACATCCCCCAGCGCTTTCTTTTTTCATGGGATATTTCCCTCATTTCCTAAAATTAATTTTTTTGCAAAGAGTGGGAGCGCATCCGGATCTGTAAAAATCCACTCGGTTCTAGATGGCATAGAAGGTGATTTGGACTTGAGGAGTCCATTGTGCACACAGAAATCTTTGATGGAATCCAAAATGGCTTCAGACGATTGGATGATTTTCCAGCCAGGCAAAGCATTTTGAAATGCAGAACTGATCCAAGGGTAGTGAGTGCAGGCTAAAAGAGCGATTCCAGGGGGAGATTGTGCATAGGGTAAAGCATATTCTTTCAGAGTTTGATGTAGAATGGGGTGATCTAACCAACCTTCTTCGATCATCGGTACGAGGAGGGGACAGGCTTGCTCGAAGATAGATGGCGATTCGTCCCAATGCAAAAGAGAAGGGGAAGTCGGTTTTTTTTGAAACTGTTTTTCTAAAAGTTTTTTATAAATCCCACTTTTGACTGTCGCTCGTGTGGCAAAGATGATGATGGGTGTTTTATGAACATATTCCTTCATCACAGCGTCAACTCCTGGCTGTACCACTCCAAAAACTGGGGTTTCACCCATGACGTTTCGAAATACATCAAGCGCCAGACTCGAGGCGGTATTGCAGGCGACAATAAGCGCGTCTAGTTTTTTTTCTTTGAGCCTTTCGGCGCAATCACGCGCGAGTTGTTTGATCTGGGTGGGGCTTTTAGTGCCATAGGGAACATGTGCTGTGTCTCCAAAG
>JAHFAB010000149.1 GCA_023250795.1 Bacteriovoracaceae bacterium | reverse complement strand
TTTTAAGAGTTCCAGTTTTGAGTGATCTCCTTGGAGAACATCTGCTTTTAGAGTGACAAATGCCACCACGGCCTGTCCTTTGAGTTCGTCCGGACGACCCACAACAGCAGCCTCGGCTACTTTAGGGTGGGCCACCAGCGCACTTTCTATTTCCATAGTTCCCAATCGATGTCCACTGACGTTGAGAACGTCATCGACTCTTCCTAGGCACCAGATGTATCCGTCGGCATCTTTTCTAGCTCCATCTCCTGTGAAATAAACTCCACCTGGAAATTCTGAAAAATACTGCTTTTGAAATCGTTCAGGATCTTTGTAAATCGTTCTAGCCATGGCGGGCCAAGGTTTTTGGATGACTAAATATCCGCCCGAGCCAGGAGGCACTGGGACTCCCTTTTTATCGACCACTTCGACGTCGTAGCCAGGTAGTGCGAGGGTTGCAGAACCTGGTTTTGTGGGTGTTACACCTGGTAAGGGTGAAATCACAATCGCTCCCGTTTCTGTTTGCCAATAAGTATCCACAATGGGGCAGCGGTTATTTCCAATGTTTTCTCGGTACCACATCCAAGCTTCTGGATTGATCGGTTCTCCTACAGAACCTAAAAGTCTGAGCGAGCTCATGTCTTTAGATTTCGGTAGCTCAGTCCCCAAGCGCATGAAAGCGCGAATGGCAGTGGGGGCTGTGTAAAAAACAGAGATTTTATGCCGCTCAATCATGGACCAAAATCGATCCGATTTTGGCGTGGTCGGTGCTCCTTCATAAAGAAAAACAGTAGCTCCCGCAGCCAGTGGCCCATAAACAACGTACGAATGCCCTGTGACCCAACCAATATCAGCAGTACACCAAAACAAATCTGTGGGCTTGAGATCAAACACTGTACGAGTGGTTCTTAAAACTCCAGTGAGATATCCACCTGTGCTATGGACGATCCCCTTGGGTTTTCCTGTCGTTCCACTGGTGTATAGAATAAAAAGGGGATGTTCAGAGTCGAGCTCTTCTGCGTAGCCCAAAGACTTTACTTCTTGATGGGAAATACTTCCAAGGAGTTCATCCCAATTTGTTTTTCCTGCGTTTTTTCTTTTCACTTCGATGACATTTTTTACCGTAGGACAATTCTTGAGCGCCAAATCCACTTGCTCACGAAGAGGAACCTGCCCTCCTTTTCTGTATCCAAAATCTGCCGTGATGACGAGTTTAGCCTCAGCGTCGTTGAGGCGCTCTTTTAAAGCCTCAGCGCTAAACCCTCCGAAAATCACAGTGTGAGTAAACCCTCCCCTTGCGCAGGCGAGCATGGCAACTGTAGCTTCAGGAATCATTGGCATGTAGATTCCAACACGATCTCCTGATTTCAACCCTAATTTTCTGAGACCTGCCGTCAATTTTTCAACTTGAGTGTGGAGCTCTTGATAGGTCCATGTAGAAACTTCTCCGGGCTCTCCTTCCCAGATAAGAGCTGCTTTGTGAGGTTGTGTGGTGAGATGACGGTCCAGGCAATTAGTCGAAGCATTGATTTTCCCACCTAAAAACCACTGTGCTTTGGGTGGATCCCAAACTAAAGTTTTTTCCCATCGCTTAGCCCACTGAAGATCCAGCGCCGCCTCTTCCCAGTAACCTTCTGGATTTGAGTGAGCTTGTTTCATGAGCGCATTGTATTTAAACTTTTGAACTTCTGCTTTTTTTGCAAAATCCTCTGGGGGGTCAAAGGACCTGGTTTCTCTTAACGTGACGTCTAGATTCTCATTTATAGTTATTGGCATAGATTGCTTCATTAACCCAAATGGGGGTAAAATGACAAGGGGGGGGAGTGTGACAAGACGGGCTATTTTGCTAGTTGTATTATCTGGATTTTTTTTGGTCAGTACAACGGATTACGGTAATGACTCCTGTCTAGTCAGTAGCTTAGTCAGGGCGAAACTTGAGTCAAAAGAGTTTTGGGGAAGGTTTATTCAGAAACTTAATGCTCCAGAGAGAGAATACGCGCTGTATTTGAAAGATGGAAGTGTTGTACGGGGGAGGGTCTTAGACTTTGCAACACCTAGAGGTATTCCAACATTGCTTGTTAAGCCGACCATTGGAAAACAAGTTCAGATAGAAATTTCTAAACTAGACGAAATCATGACCCATGATTCGTTGGAGTTTAGATACCAAAAGCCATATAAAAATCTTCAGTATAATGTAACTATACCGGAAGAGTATAGTAGTTACAGTAGATTCTATACTCTTCAAAGGAAAGGTTTTCTGCCAGCGATTGGTGAGCCTGAGCTAGGTTCTGTTTTGAGTGAAATTCCAGAAATCAAACCTGAAGTTGAAGGTTTATATAAATTATGCAGAGAAACTCCAGAGTTATTTATTAGTCATTTTAATATAATATACAATAGAAAACCTACTCTCAAAGAATATATTAAAATTGTATCACAACAAAGAGCTGCGTTAATTGAAACATTGAAGGGGTTAATGGATAAATATAAAAAGTATGATGGCGAAAAGAAAAAGAGCGCACTGATTTTTTCAGAAATATGTAAGAAAGCCATTTCAGTATTGGAAGTAGAAAGAAATGACCAAAACTATTTAAAAGGATTAGAAAAAAGTCCAAAAATTAATGAAGTAATAAACCAAGAAACATTTAATTCCCAATTCTTAATGCCAACCGATGTAGGACTGCTTGGAGAAATTGAAGCATTTATTAGAATTTCAGGTGATAAAACGTTTAATGTTAAATTTGAAGAAAATAGAAATCTATCTGCTTTAGTGAGTTCTAAGATGTCTCCAATAATAAAGGGTACAGCTCATGAGATTATCGATTTTTCTAAAAAATACCCATCAATTTGGGAAAAAGTCAAAGAACATCTAAATATTAATGAAGAAACAGATTTAGCAATGAAATTGATAACAGATAAAAACTTTATAATGAACATTATTGAATCAATAAAAGCTAATATTTTACGAAAAGAAATTGACGCAATATGTGTAGAAAATGGAGATACTTTTTGGATTGAAGTTAAGAATTATAAAAAAATGAATCATGAAATCCTACATAAAACTCATGAGAATGGAAACTCTGTTTATAAGCTGGCTCAAATCATGGTAGAAATTCGCCGATTTTTAGGTTTAGAAAATGAAGTTAAACTACAACTTTACTTTGTGAAAGGCATTACAAAAGAAGCGGCAAAAGAATTAGAAGACATCGGTTATGCAATCAGGGGCCCGAGGGATGAATAAACTCAAACTCGTCATCAGTGATTTCCATCTTTCCAGAGGTAAATGGTTGCCAGATGGGAGGAGAAATCCGTTAGAAGATTTTCACCAAGATGAAAAACTCAAAGAGTTGCTCGAACATTATAGTACGGGTCACTTTGCTGATGCGGATGTAGAATTGATCATTAATGGAGATTTTTTAGATCCTCTGGCGGTGATTCCTTTGCCCGATGAAAAGAGCTCTCATGGTGGAAATGAATTTCCAATCGAAATTGAAGAGCTAGCTGCAGTGAAGCAATATAAAAAAATTATCCAGGGACATCCCGTGAGTATCCAAGCTCTCAAGGATTTTTTGCAAAGGGGGAAAAGAATCGTTTATCGCTGGGGTAATCATGACGCCTCTGTTTTATGGCCAGAAGTCCAGCAGTTGATACGAGAAACTTTGGCTCCACCTAGCCCTGAGCAATTCGAGTTCCAAATCAAACCCTATATTTTTGACCGCATCTGTATAGATCATGGCCACCAATACGAAGCCCTGAATCACTTTGACGAAGAAAATATTTTTATTGAAAGAAAAATTCGTGGCACAACAAAAAAAATCCTCAATCTTCCTTTTGGTAGTTTTTTTGTGATGGGGTTTTTAAACCGCATCAAACTGAAACGCAGCTATATTTCTCAAGTTTATCCGTTTCGAGTTTATTTGCGGATTGCTCTTTTTTTAGAACCACTATTTTTTATTATAAACGGGTTTCGCTCTGCCTGGTTTTTTATCAAAATGCGATTTATTACGCACCCAATGAGGTTTGCCCGATTTAAGAAGACGCTTCTCCTCATTGCTGAGGCTTTTCATCGCCCGTCTTTGGAAGAGGTGGCTGAAAATTTTTTTGCAGATCCTAACTCAAATTTCGACACGCTGATCATGGGCCACAATCATCAAGCAGCCGTACGGGTTTTTCCCGGGGGGAAAGAATACATCAACACAGGCACTTGGACTCCCATCACCAGTCTTGATATGTCCACCTTGGGGCACAGAGTTCTAAGAACCTATGCACTGATCGAATATAAAGAAGGGAAAGCCAGGGCGACTCTCAAAATCTGGCATGGCAAGCCACAAATTACTGATGACTTTGCCTGAATATCCATGAAAGTGATGATTATATCCACTTTCATGTACTAAAAAGTGTAGTTTAGTGCTACTTTATCTATAAGGAAGCTATGAAACGAGACCTTTTAGATAAGTTATCCCATTGGAAGTCCAATCCTAAGAGGAAGCCACTTATTTTACAGGGCGCTCGTCAGGTGGGTAAAACATTTTTACTGAAAGAATTTGGTCAGACTGCTTTTTCAAAAATGCATTACATAAATTTTGAAAAAGATCAAATAGCCCATACTATTTTTGAAAAAAATTTAACCCCGCAACGTATTTTATCTGACTTGACATTGCACCTGGAAACAAAGATTGACATCAATAATGATCTTCTCTTTTTTGATGAAATTCAGGAGTGCTCAAAAGCCTTGACAAGTCTTAAATATTTCAATGAAGAACTCCCTGCACTTGCTATTTGTGCAGCTGGATCTTTATTGGGACTTTCTTTGACACCAGGGTCGTTTCCAGTTGGAAAAGTTGAGTTTCTTAAATTACATCCAATGTCTTTCTCAGAATTTTTATTGGCAAAGGGTGACGTGACCCTTCTAGATTTTTGGAAGCAGGCAGAGAGCAAAGATCCAATGTCTATCGCTATCCATGAAAAACTTTGGGAGAATTTAAAAATCTATTTTATAGTGGGTGGATTACCACAGGCAGTTTTGTCCTATATTGAAAAAAAAGGGGAGCCTCTAGAAGCATTTTCTTCTGTCAGAGAAAAACAAGAAGCTCTAGTCACATCATACATAGCGGATATGGCGAAGCATTCAGGAAAACTGAATTCGATGCATCTCGAGCGATTGTGGAAAAATATTCCTTCACAATTAGCCAGAACCCAAGATGGATCTGCCAAAAAGTTTCAGTTTAAAGATGTTCTTCCAGGAAAAAATAAATACTCACAATTGGTGGGAACTATTGACTGGTTGCGAACTGCCGGTCTGCTGATACAAATTCCCATTGTCAACCAAGCTCAGTCACCTCTCCATGCATACAAAAAAGAAAGCTTTTTTAAACTTTATTGTTTTGACGTTGGCATATTAGGCGCTTTAAGCCAGCTCTCCCCAAAAACGATTTTAGATTATAATTATGGTACTTATAAGGGGTATTTTGCTGAAAATTTTGTTGCACAAGAACTTTTATATTCTGGGCATGAGTCGTTATTTGGATGGAACGAAGGGGAGGCTGAAGTCGAATTTTTATACGAACATGATGGAGTTGTGGTTGCGGTTGAGGTTA
>JAHFAB010000148.1 GCA_023250795.1 Bacteriovoracaceae bacterium | reverse complement strand
GACATGCAATGAATTTTCATCCGCGGTCGAGTAAACTGCAACTGTAGAAATTCCAAGCTCCCGACAGGCCCGAATCACTCTCAGAGCAATCTCCCCACGGTTAGCAATTAATACTTTTTTGAACAATGGGGTCATATGAGATTATGCGGTTTCAATCACAAAGAGAGGCTCACCGAATTCGACCGGCTGCCCGTTTTCGACCAATAATGAAACGATTTTTCCGGAAAATTCAGATTCAATTTCATTCATCAGTTTCATGGCTTCCACAATACAAAGAGTATCTCCTCGTTTTACCATTTGCCCCTCACGGACATAGGCATCTGCTTCAGGAGAAGGTGAGCGATAAAAAGTGCCTACAAAAGGAGATAAAACCTGTTTAATTCTCGCATCCGTTTGTACGGGCTCAGGGGCATTGGACTGCACGGTAGCAACGGGTTGCTGCGGGACCAGATTTACACTGGCCTGTGAAATACCAAACGCCATTTTGATGTGGATTTTTTGACCTGACTTTTCCCACTCAATCTCAGCCACTTGATGACGTGTACTAATATCACAAAGTTTCTCAATTAGTTCTAAACTGTCTTGATGAGCCGGAGGTTTTGCCACGCTACTTGTTTACCTTTTCTACGTAAGAACAATCTCGTGTATCCACTCGAATCAGATCCCCTTCTTTGAGGTGAAAAGGAACTCCAACCGTTGCGCCGGTTTCTAATTTTGCAGGTTTTGACCCCCCAGTGACTGTATCTCCACGAAACGCGGGATCGGTCTCTACAATTTTCAATTCTACAAAGGTTGGAAGCTCAACGCCGATGGGACGTTCATTGAAATACATCACTTTGATCACCAAATGTTCTTGCAAAAAATCCTTCCCAAGTCCCAATTGCACTTCATTGAGAACGATCTGCTCATAATTGGCTTGGTTCATAAAATGATAACCCTCGGCATCCCGATAGAGGTATTGCATTTCTATTTGCTGAGTGTTGGCTCGATCCAACTTATCCCCTGAAGTAATCGTCCTCTCAATGACATTTTGGTTCAGCATGTTTTTGAGTTTTGTTCTTGTAAAAGCCCTGCCTTTTCCAGGACTTACATGTTGATAATCCACGATCTCAAAGGGAACGCCTTCGATCTCGACTTTCAATCCTTTACGAAATTGGTTTGTTGCGTACATGTCTGAAGTCGTACCACGGCTGGGTCAGCTTATGCAAGTGAGCTTACTTTTTGTCGATATCTTTCTACGTTTTGTAAAAGATTTTGCAAGAGCTCAATTTGACGGATCCTCTGACCTCGTTTTTCTAACGGAGCACCGTTGAGTGCTTTTTTTGTAGATTGGAGTTCAAACTGGTCGACCCATTCATCTTCGGAAGCTGATTGCAAAACCAAAGTTCCGTTCTCGTACGCTTGCGTTTCTAATTCTTTCACTATTTTCGATATTTCTGGATCATTTGGATTAAAAAACAAGAGTGCCTTGTAAGCTCCTAGTGATTCAGCTAGACGTCCCAAAATGAGAAATGACTCAGCCAATAATTTTTGTGCAACAATATTGTCAGGCACATCACGTATAATAGATGAAAGTTCTTGAATCACTTCAGCATAAAGTTTTTTATCAAAAAGTGCCCTGGATAGAGCAACACGTCCACCGACAAACTGCGGGTGAACTAAAAGTCCTTCTCGCGCAATTTCTATAGCTTCGTCAATCAAACCTGTTTTTCTATAAGCCTCTGCCAGAGGAGCAAAAACTCTCGAAGTTGGATCTTGTTGGTATTTTTTCAAATACTGATACAGCAGGGGGGAGTAAGGCAATTGTTTAACTTGTTTAGCCACTAAGCCCCGCCTCTCTCTCATTAATAATTCGGGGAGTGATGAAGATAAACAGCTCAGTACGAACAGTATCGTCGGATTCGCTCCCAAAGAACCAGCCAATGATTGGGATTTTTCTCAGGAAAGGGAAACCACTGGATTTGTGCTTAGTGTCCAAAGTATAGATCCCACCGATCACAAGAGTCGAACCGCTCTCTACGACAACGGTCGATTTGAGATTTCTTTCAGCAATACCAAAATTTTTACTATCTAAAGCAAAGGGAATATCCCTAGAAATTTCCAGCTCAAGTAAAATATTACCATCATTGGTCACCGTAGGTTTCACGTCGAGCTTGAGCTTTGCCTGTTGAACAGAAGTGGTGGACACGGTTCCAACACCAGGAACTACGGTCGAACCCGGAACTAAAACAGGAGTACCCTGTACAATCGAACCCTTTTCTTTATTGAGAACAACCGTCTTTGGAGAAGCAACCACATTGATCTCATTTTCTTTTTCGCCTAAAGTGAGAAGAGCATTGAGCTTATCTACACCGGGAAGAATCGAAGTCAGTTTTGGAGAAAATCCAAAAGTGGCGGAATCTTCAGCCACTTTACCTGATAAATCCGAACCATCTGAAAAAACTCCGGGCGCTCCAAATAGAGCGTCTATTGGATTGGCTTGCAAGATACTTGCAAAAAACTGTGTGTCTTTGGATTTAGTCCCTAATCCAAGTTTACCCCCTATTTCTTTAGAAAACCCTTCTGTTGCTTCCACAATTTTAGCTTCAATCATCACTTGAGGAGTCTGCGTATCGAGAATTTCTATCAGTTTTTTAATTTTATCTACATTATCTGCAATATCCCTCACGATAATACTGTTAGTACGATTATCGACTTGGACGATCGAAGAGGTCGCTCCATCTCCTCCGGTCGTCCCAAACTTACTCAATAGATCTTGTAGATCTTTTAAGCTCGCATAACTCACTGGAAATACTCGGGTCACTAAAGGAGCTGTGGCTTCTGTGGCTTTTTTCGCCCTCAGTTGTTCTTGTTTTTCAGTTGCTAAATTTAGCAAAGTGACAACTCTTAATATATTATTATTTCTCTCGGCACCCAATCTTAAAGTATGCAAAACAGTATCCAGTGCCAAATCCCATGGAACATCAACCAAAGAAAGGGTGATTTTTCCTTTTACATCGTCACCCAAAATAATATTAAAACCACTTGCTTCACTAATGAGCCGAAAAACATCCAGAACATCAGCATCACGCACTCGCAAAGTAATCGATCTTCCTACAAATCTTTTGGTCTCACGATTTTCCATGAACTCAGTAAGACGGTCTGGTTTACTTTCTGGCTTGACATCAGCTTTTGATTCTACTTTTATCTCAGGTTTGGTTTCGGGTTTAGTTTCAGGAGGAACGATTGCTGGTGGAGAGTCTATTGCAGCCGCTACGGCACCACCATTGACTTTGAGTTTTAGTAAGTTCCCCTCTGTGTTTGCCTCTGTTTTAACCATTTCTCGAAGCTGAACAATGACTCTAACCGTATCTTGACCACTGACTTGATAAGGACTAATCAAACTCACTTTACTATCAAATGAGGAAGTATCAAGCTTCATTGCTACATTTTTATTCGCAAGTTTAGCATTCTTAATTTCAAGAACTATTTGTTTGTCTTTTTCATTTTCTTGTTTATCAAAACTGATGGGACCATCAGCCTGAATCAAAATTTCATGAGGGTCTATAGATCCTAAAAATTCAATTTTGGTAATTTTTATGCCAGCATAACTGGCATGATAAAATCCAAAAACAACAAAAAACCATAGAGTAAAAATTTTATACAACATATTCTCCCCCACTTATTGACCTGGAACTCCTGGCTGTTTAGGTGTCTGCAACAGAGCATCCGCATTCAATTTTATTTCCGTATCAAAATATTCATTTTCTCCCAAAATATTGACGATTTTCTCCCTTACCACTATGGATTCTGTTGTAATTCTCTTTATTTCGCCACTTCGATTTCCAATTTTCATTCTCTCAGATACAAAATAAGTTTTTCCATCTGGACTCATCACCATACCACGCATATGATCAGGGCCTGTAACAACCCCGGTCATTTTAAAAGCATCCACTGAAAACTGTTCGAGTTCCGCTTTTACTCCTTGGAGAACTTTTTTGATCTGTGGTGCTCTAAACGGATCTCTTGCCTTAACAAACTCTCCTGTCAATGTTCCCGCTGCATGTGCTTGAATTAATAATAAAAGGATAAAAATTTTCATATTTCACCACCAGACTTCAACGGAGGCTTTTTCACTTCATCCAGTTTAGATCCTAAATAATAATATCCCTTTACCTGAATAGTGCCCTCAAGCTCTACAAATCTAGCTTGAGGATTTCCTTTGGGCTTTATTAAAAAATTATCCACTCGAATCACTCTTTGGGACTCAGAAAGTCGGTCTAAAAAGACAAGGAGCTGGACATACGCCCCACGAAATCCGAGTTCAAATGAATTTTCAGTATAATACTCTTTTTTATTTTGGCTAATAGGTTTAAGCCCCAAAACTGTTAGGCCTACTTTTTTGGCTTCTGTCAAAATTAACTTCATAAACTCAGGAACATCCAAATGCTCTGAAAGAGTAGCTTTCATTCCATCTAAATCTTTAGCAAGATTTTGTAATTCTTTTTTCTTGGATTCAAGAGTTTTCCAAAATTCTACAGCCTTTTCAATTTTTTCTTTGATATGAATATTCTCTAGTTTTTTTGCTTCAATCTGTTTTTGCTTAGAAATATAATCTGAACCAGGCTCATAACTTAATATTTTCCCATAGGTAAATACATAGGCGTCGAAACATAAATAAGCAATAATCCCAATAAATAAGGGGATAAACGGGATTCTATTGATCAAATTTTTTAATGATTCAACATCCACAAATTTTCCTCCTCATTCTGACTTTCTCTGTGTAGCAATTTCAAAAGTTGCTATTTCAGAGTCTGAATCAAGTTTATTTTGTTGAGTTGAGCGCAAGTTCAAATCCTTAAAATAGATGCTTTCATTCAAGCTTTTCATAAAATCAGAAATTTGATTAAAGCCAAGAGATGATCCTTTAAAAACCACTTCTGTTTCTTGAATACTCAACTCAGTCAACCACACTTCTTCTGGAATAGATTTGGACAAGGCAAGTAATAGTTTTGGGGGAGTGGTTCTATCGCTAATGAGTTTGTTCATTGTCTCAAGTTTTTTCTTAATCGCAAACTCATCTGCCTCAAGGTTTTTTTTGATTTCATCATAGCTCTTTGTCTTGTCGAGTTCTTTTTGTAACCTGAGACCTTCTTGAGTGTGTTTGATCAATACAACATCTAAACGACTCAATTCAACTTCTTTGTATTTTTCCAAAGAACTCTGAGCGAGATAAATAAATATGATAGAGCATATAATACTTATCCAAGGAAGTGTTTTCAGCTCCTCCACAATGATAAAGCTAGTTTTTCCTATTGAATTTAGGCTTATCTTTGGAGATCGTTGTTCTGTTGAAACAGAGGACTGTTTGTGTGCAGCTAAATTAATTTTAATCACTTTGCACCTGCCCTCAAAGCCAAACCGATTGGAATCGCTGCTATGGGAGATATTGCAGCTAGATAGTCAGACGTAAACACACTAGGATCGTAAGATACAGAGTTAAAGGAGTTTACCAGCTGTGTAGGAAGCCCCACCATTTCTTCAACTATTTTTGATAAACTCGGAATTTTTGCGCTTCCTCCTCCTAAAAGAATATAAGAAACCGGAGCTCCTGTAGAAGAGGCATTGTAAAAATCTAG
>JAHFAB010000147.1 GCA_023250795.1 Bacteriovoracaceae bacterium | reverse complement strand
CTAATTTATCAGATTAATTTTGGCATGAATCTTGCTGTTGAAAATCATGAAAATTATTGAATTGATTAGTAAACCAATTAGGAGTACTATGAATGCTGATTAATCAGGTAGACATCAAGGTATATGATTGGTGATTATATTAAAATTGTAAAAGTGATTGAGGTACATGCTCATGACTATTAAAAAAAGTGAAGCAATCAAATTTTTAGACTCTCTTATTGTTGAGAAGGAGTCTTTCGGTGGGTTCTTGCAAGCAATTCGTGAGGCTGATAAAATATCTCAAACAAGATTTTCAAAAAAACTTAGAATATCCAAACAACATTTGTGTGATATAGAAAAGGGAAGAAAACTAGTGAGCCCAGAACGTGCAGCTAAATTTTCTAAAACTCTTGGATATTCAGAAAAAAGTTTTGTAGCTTTGGCGTTACAAGATTCGATGAGAAATGGTGGTCTTCATTACAAGGTAGAATTGAAAGTAGCTTGATCTCTCCCCACTCACATCTCTGGAGAGCCCGATTGAGTACACCCCATCTTTTCTTTCATAAACTCACTTCCGAACCACTGCGTAGCTCTGTAGAGGTTATGCTGAGTGCAAACCAGTTCGATATTCTTCTCTGAACTATCCTGGCTAATGGCATAAGGGATCACATGATCGAGCTGAAGTCTCCTTGTTTCGTCACATCTGTTTCCGGTCTTCTCGTCCACATGCTCGCACCTGCTTTGAGCTCTGACCCAGACGGTGCGCTCTGTCTGAACGGAGCAATGGCGACTCGACTTTGGGCTAGTTTTTAGGGTTGAGTTTTGGGTTGATGTTGGGTTTGCAGTGGAGTTTACTTTCACCGTTGAAAGTTGCTCTGCGTCACCTACCTTGGCCGCACTTACTTCATCTTTACTCTGTCCAAGTGAGTTAGACTCCTGAGTTTTCCGCAGTTCTTTCTCCCGCGTCTTCTTTTCCATTCTTTCGGCTTTCCGCACAGGGTCTATTCCATCCAACATATAGTCTGCCATGAGTTCTATCAGTTCCGCATAGGTTGGACAGGGATTCCGGTGTGCTGTGAGATCTCTCAATCTTTTTAATTTTCCGTTGAGGTCAGACTTCATATTAAACCGGACTTCTACTTCATCTTCTACACTGGACCCCACTGGGCGCACTCTCTCGGGTTTCATCGCCTCTCGAATTTCCGGAAAATGCTCAGACAATATTTTTTCTGTCTGCTTTTTAGACTTTCCCACGACCTCATCCAGCAATTTCTTTTTTTCTTCCAAGCCGACCTCGACTTTGGTTTTTCTCTTTTTCGCATTGCAGGCACTTTGAACTAAGCTCAACGTGGCAATACTCAGTTCCCCCGTTTCCACGGCTTGTTTCGCTTCTGGTATTTCCTCTATCACTTTGAGTGCACCGGTCCTGTGATAAGCCATGGCCTCAGAATACTTCAGTTCTTTGACACAAAAGACAAAAAGGGATGAGTGCCCTCGTGCTAAATAAAGCTTTCTCAGTTCTATTTCTTTTAAAAATAATAAGATTCTTACGCTCAGATTTCTCTCTTGAGAAACCAAGATCTGGAGTTCTGTCAAAAGCTCTTCGTTTGTATATTTGGCGAGAGATGTGTAGTGTTTGAGTGAGATATCTTGTATATAAATCCCTTTCTATTCTTAGAAGATCAGTTAAACCACCTGAGAAGTAACTACTAAAACAGAATCATAAAATCAAGAAAAAAAATCTTAAAAAAAGCGATTATTTTAAAAAAAATTAAAAATCTATACATGGAAAATTGACTCTCCAGAGATTTGAGTGGGGGAGAGATCCAGCTTTTATCTCCAGACTTTATTTTGCAACTTCCGGCCCACGCTCTGAGTCTTGCACCCCCAAATTAAGCTAACCACTCGAAAGTCTGAAGAGCTATTTCTAAGATTAATTTTGGCATAAATCTTGCTGATAATTGTAAATAGTTAAATTTGACTAGTAAGGCTTTTTGCCTTATTATGAAGGGAGTATTTTTTGGAAAAAAAGTATAGAGTATAAACTAGGAAGCTACAGAGTCATTGTCATTTATGAAGAAAATGAATTTGAGCAACTTGTTGTTATTGGAGTTCTAGAGGTGAATAAACATGATTACTAAAAAATTATTACCGATTTTAGAAAAAAAAATAGGACCTTTGACCTTTGGTAGGTTTTGTAGCGTTGCAAGAACTTCCTTAGGATTGACTCAATTTGAGATGGCCGAAAAACTTGGAATTGCAAGGGGAACACTTTGTGATATCGAAAAAGGGCGTCAATTGGTTAGCTGTAAATTAGCGGTAAAAATTGCACGTCAAGCAGGATTATCAGAAAAGCTATCAGTCAAAGCCTGTTTACAGGATCAAGTGAACAAGACGAAACTTAATTTTAAAGTGCAGCTAGGCTGAAAGCTTTTACTGGTTATTGTCTGGCTAATCATTTTCCACTCTTCCCCAGCAGCACACCCCAAAATCCGTCGCCGTGAGGCTCTTCTTGCGGCACGAGAAACCAGTCTCGGATTTTCCGAGCGCCCAATAGTCCCTCAGAGAGCCCAGCAGCGCGTACTAGGTCAGGGCCCTCCTCTTTTAAAATGGAGCAAACCGAATAGACTAAATACCCGCCTGGTTTTACTTTCTCCCAGCCCTCTAAGAGTAGTTTCTTTTGTAGAACGGTTAGATCTAAAAGATCACTTTCCTTTCGGTTCCACCTGATTTCAGGATGGCGACGGATAATCCCTGTCCCAGTACAGGGCGCGTCGACCCAAACCAGGTCTTGTAATGGGAGGTCTGCTACAGATTTTCTCTCCACAAGAGTAATTTTCCCCATCGCAATCAGATCTGGGTTTTTCGCAAGGCGGTCCAAGTTTTCTTGGATCAATTGCAATCTTCTCGTGTCTTGATCGGTGGCGAAAACGGAGAAACCATTCCAACTCAGAGCAATCGTTTTTCCCCCAGGCGCGGCACAGAGATCAAGTGCTGAGAGTGGCAGATTTCCGCTCAGTTTTTTTATCTCCGAACAGATTTCAGAAACGAGTACTTGGTTTGAAATATCTTGGACGATGAATTTTCCTTCTTGAAATCCCTCATGGTGAAAAACGGCGCCGCCACTCTTTGCGGCGCCGCCCAGCTTCGAAGATTTCAAACTCGGGCCTTCTAATATCCAAGTCTCAGGTCTTTCTAAACAGGCCAGTGCAAAAGCTTTGGCCCACGCTAAGCCCTGCTGCGCACAGATTTTTTTCCAGAGCCACTCGGGAAGACTGGCCCATTCTGCCGTATCTCCATCGAGGTCTTTCCACTGGACCGCCTGATCTGAAATTTTTCTCAAAACCGCATTGGCAAATCGAGAGGGAGCTTCTCCTTCTTTTTCTCGGATCTCATCTACAGTTTCATTGACCACAGCGGCTCGGTTAATCCGGTCCTGGGCTATGAGTTGATAAGCCGAGGTGAGTAGGATTTTTCTCAGCCAGCCGGAGGGTTTTTTCTTGAGGGAAACTGAGTTTAAAATAAAATCGAGCCTCCCCTTCCATCGCAAAGTGCCGGAACTGATTTCTTGCATCCAAGAGCGGGAAGAATCACCGTCTTTCATAACCTGGTCAATGGCTTGATCGATCGTGAGACCGTCGTTGAGCGTTCGAGTGAGGACTTGAACGGCCTGGTTCCTCATCTGCGGAAATTCTCTTGAGATGTGGGATGATCTCCACTCAATAGATCTCCTCTTCGAATTTGGATTTGCACAGGAATCTCTAAACGCTTGGGTTGCTCAGGTTCGCATAACAAGACGATTTTATTTTTCTTTCCAACGGATAAAGGATCACTGATGACTCTTCGCGAAGTATTTGCCGTGAGAGGTGCGGGATAATCCTTAGACGCAATCCAAACATAAGAAAATTTTACCCACTGTCTTTCTGAACTGAGCGCTTTAGAAAATTTCTTAAACCACTTGCCAGGAATATCCACTGGGACTGAAAAATGGCACCAATCTTTTCCAAAAGACAGAGGGCATTTTTCAGCATGAAGACAAGGACCCCAGAGAGAAGTGGGGGAGGCAGGCAAAAGACTGTGTTCAAAAAAACTATTTCGGAGTTGAGAGAGGAGTTGTGAAGAAGATCGCGAGGCAGGTTCTACGATCAGACAGCCTCCGCCGTTCATTTTAGTAAATAATTTTTTAAATCCATGGAACTGATTCTCCTCCGCACGCGGGTTCTGCGGCATTTCGTTCAAAACATTGCCCATTAAAATGAGGGAGTTTTCGCCATTTAAAATACCGGGGGCATCCCACCATGAAACGGTGTGTGTGCGGGCTTGGATTTTATTTCTCAGTTTTGGAAACTGTGAGGCGACGAGTTCGATGAGTTGTTTTCCGTCTTTTAGAATTCCTGCTTCGGTATCAAACCCGTCCCATTCTAGAGAGATGCCTTCAGTCTCGGGTTGGTTTAAGAACCAAATCAAAAAGGCGAGCGAAGCCGTGGCGGGTCCTGCTCCCAGATCTACTATTTTTAATTTTCCCGAGATTCTTGCGTGACTCAGAGCCGCTGCCATCGCTTTTGCATGAAGTTGAAAGAGGGTGATAAATTTTGCAGCCTGAAGAGGGATGAAATAAAGCAAATAACTCGAGCGAAAACGGGGATGTTTAAAATAAGGCGGAACATGGCCAGAGCGTTCATCGGTAAAGAGCTCAGAGAGTTCTTCGATCCCCCTGAAAAAAAATCGAGCGTCTGTTTCGCCGAAGGGCTTTTCTTTCCACGCTTCTTTGGGACTGTAGTGTTTTTTGACGTAGCTAGGCAAGAGTTCGTCGACAAACCAGTGCCAAGCGGGGGGAAAAGTAATGGGAGGCGGGGGGTAGACTCGCATGGGTAGAGTTATGCTATGATTAACCTAGAGAGGTCAATGGATGGACCGCATAAAACCTAAAAAACGACACCTGAAAGTCAAACTTTCCTATTTTAAAACACTTTGGAAAGAGCGAGACACCCCGGTTTGGGCCTTTATCTGCCCAGTTTGTGAAGTTCATAGGCGCGTCCGCTTTCGTCAGCAGCCAGGGGGATGGCACTACGTTCAGATTGCTTTGACCTCTTTCTTTGTCACTCTTTTGACCTGGAACTGGCTGGAATGGAAGGGGATTATTTCGTTTCTGCCTCTTTGGACTGTGTTCGAAATAACTTATCGCATTAGAATGCGGATTGCTCTCGGGTGTCCGCATTGTGGGTTTGATCCGTATCTTTATTTAAATGATGAAGAAAAGGCCAAACAAGGGATAGAGCAGCATTTTAGAAAACTATACAAAGACAAGGGGATTCCATTTCCAGAAAAACCTTTGGGTCCTTCTGCCCCTCCTCGCGAAACCCCCTTGACAGAGAACGTTGACTGAAGCTAATCGTTTCTCATGTCTATCAATAAAGTAATTCTCATAGGTCGGTTGGGGCAAAACCCGGAAGTTCGTTACACAGGGGCTGGAATGGCCGTTGCTAATTTCAATGTGGCAACCAATGAGACGTGGAACGATAAAGCGGGGCAAAAACAAGAGCGAACCGAATGGCATAAAATTGTTGTCTGGGGAAAGCTTGCGGAACTTTGCGGGCAGTACCTCACCAAGGGCAGGCAAGTTTATCTCGAAGGAAAACTCCAA
>JAHFAB010000146.1 GCA_023250795.1 Bacteriovoracaceae bacterium | reverse complement strand
CTCGTAAAAAAATCCTCAACATCCCACAGAGGGGATGCCTTCGGTTTTTTTACTCGCCTTCCTTGTTTCGGCACAAAATCTACTCGCAGCCTTGCGCAATTATTTATGTCACTGAGTATAGTTAGACCATTTTTTCAATAGGAGAGTCGATTTCATAATTTCTTTTAAAAAGAGTTCTGTTTGAGTTTTGAGTGTCGTGGCTATTGTTAAATCGATTTTTCTTTCACCCACTTTTTCTTTAAAGCGCACTAAGATTTCATATTTTTTTTCTAATAACGGGACAGCTTTTTGTGGGTCTTCTAAAACAAGAAGTAAGTCGATATCTCCCCCTTTGAGGTGATCTTGAGTACGGCTTCCGTAGAGGTATAGACTGGCATTTTTATCTGTTAAGTAGGGGTCTAAAACTTGGATAAAAGCTTTGACTTCTTTTTCTGAGAGTCTCATTTTGTTGTGATCTTATTTTCTAGATCCAGTAAAATCGGAGTCAATTTGCGGGCTTCTTCAAATATTCTGGATAAATCCTCTGCTGTATATTCGTGTGCTGAGGCATTTCTGAGCTCTCTAATTTTCATCCAAACTTCAGCGTCATGGATCAGACCCAGTTTCTCTCCTTGGTCTACGCTATCTCTCAAGGAACCCCTGAAGGCTGGATCACCCAATAAAATTTTCGTTCTTATGTATTTGGTGAGAAAAATATCACTGACTCTTGAAAAGCGAGAAAAAAATGCTTCCCAAGCTTCTAAGTCAGAAGAGTTTAACTTTTTGATCTCTGGAGATAGATTGAAGACTTTTTGGTAGCTGTAGCTGAGGTGTTCAATCGCTTTCAAAATTTGATCTTTGTAATCGTTCAGGAGTTCTTTTAGGTGATCCATTCAGTCAATAAGTTAATCGAAACATTATTAGAATTCAAGGGTTAAAGGCAGCGAAGTGGGCGTTACAGCCAGGGTTGTGTTCACTCCGGCGCGCCTGCATCAATCCAGGCTCGGAGTTTTGCATATTGCTGAGCGGTTAAGAAATCTCCACTGGGCATGATCTTATCAATGAAAACTGCTTTTTCAATTCTTTTGAGATCTTTGATGAGAGCCGGATAGGTCGAAATATCGACTCCCCCTTCGCGTCTTCCATCTTCGCCGTGACAAAAAAAACATTTGGCTTTCAGGATTTGATTGAAAATTTCCTCATAGTTGTACTTTGTAGACTCGCTTGCTTCTCCGTTCAGAAAATCCCCACATTTTGCGAAAAGAGGTTGGGAAAAAAAGAACTGAAGAAGAAATATCCAGTGATGTAGCCGCATGAAAGAGAGGTTTTAAATCTAAACTGCGGTAAAAGTCAATTGGAGTGTATTTTCGAAGTTATTTAATTTTTAACCTTTTAAAATTAAGGGATGAGGTGTCGGCACGGCATCCTGCCTTGGGACCCTCACGCCCCTCCCTGGGCTGTGGACATCCCTGTCCTCCCAACGCCTCACTTATCCTTAATTTTAAAAGGTTAAAAATTAAATAACTTCGAAAATACACTCTAAAACTGCGTGATTTTTCCGCACAGTTTTACCTGTCCATAGCGATCGTCACAATCGGGAGGAGTTTCTTGAAGCTGACAAAAAGCGGGATTCATGATTCTTTTATACTCTCCGCCAAAGTGGACACTATCATCTTTATTTTCTTGAGCATTGTTTTCCAATTTATTTCTAACAGCTTTGAAAGAATAAGTTTCGCGTAACATTTCTTGACTTTCGTTTGTGTAAACTAAAACATCAAATTTTAAAATTCCTCCATTGGGATTGTAGGAGACGTTTTTTATAGTTTTATCTCGAGTTGAAAAACCCATGGGTTCGTCATCTGGTGTAGGGCCCCATTCTGAGATATCAATTCCATAGCTTCCATTTTTTAGGACATATAGATCTATGGAGCTCGGCTGATTGGGAGAGAGATCCACATTGTCTTGGATTGTTTGAACTGCAACATTAATTTGCTTGTCTAAAACTTTGATGTTCTCATCTAAACTTTGTTTTTCAACCATTAGTTCGGATTGCCGTTTCATGTCGTTTTCAGAAAGTGGGTTAGTGGATTCGAAGACTTTGAGTTTTTCCTCAATTTCTCTTTGTCTCTTATAGAAGGGTAAAATTTTTTCACTCAAAACATCTATTTTTTTTGCCTCTGTTAGAACGGCGGTGGACTGTTCCACAGTCGTGTCCTTTTTCCATAGAAATAAAAAACTTTCGGTAATAGAGATGTCCTTCGCAGGGATTATTTGAACCTCTGGCACTTCAAATCCTTTTGGTACCTCCGCTTTTTTAACTTGGCAGTGGGTGAGAAAAGTGAGTCCAGTGAGTAATAAAATAAATTGTAATAATTTCATAATAAACCTCTAAAAAAATAAAACGAGTTCAGCCATGAGAACGTTATTTTTCGTCACATTTTTTCCTGAGAGGGGCTGACTAAATGCCAAGTTTGCTTGAAAGGGATAGACAAATTTTTTCTCTTGATACCATCCTACGGTAGAAAATCCGGCCATGAGAGTTGCGGAGTGCAACGTTTGCAGGGGAGCATCTCCTTCTAAAAGGCGATATCGTGAAGAATCATATTGACCATCCTTATAATGGGTCTGACCCAAGTATTGAAAGCTATACCCAGCGCCAATGTTGAGTCCTGTCGAGGGGAATTCATAGGTGAATCCTGCTCCACACGAAACCACGTCGCCCAAGTTTCTTTTTAAGAGTTCTTTTGTACTCGAAAGGCTATCTTCGGCCGTGGGAATTCTTTTCACGATTTGATCTGGAAGTTGAGCTGTGTATCCCCCAAATGCGTTCATTTTGAGGCCTTCTCTCAATTGGTAATCCCAAATCAACATTGCTCCCAAGTCATATTGTCCGTCACCGGTGGGGAGGTCCACGACTTGATCTGGATTGGGTTTGATCCCGGTTGGAAAAGTGACCTCGCTTTTTACGGTAAAATTGCTGACACTGTCTTGGTGGAGTTTATATTTTCCAACAAGTTTGATGTCGCCAATCCCACTCACTGTTTTAGATTGGAGAGGTTCGTAACCAAGAGCGGCTAGTTTCATGCCGATGGCATTTCTGAGCTTGTGATTGACTTCGTTGCATTTCACGGGATCAGCCTCACAGAGTGAGGACATAAACCTTTCTCCACTCGGGTGTTTCGCTGTATCGAAGCCTGTGTCCACACTGGCTTGTATTTTTAGAACGGGAACTGCAAGAGCAAGAGTGAGCCGGTTTGTCACTCCAAATGCGAGTACAGGCACTTTAGCTTGGATCGATGTGTTTACTTTCCCTGTGACTGAACCCGGGCCGTCGGTTTTCCATTCGGCATCTGAAATATTATTAGCCTTCAAAAGGCCTTTGAGTTTGGTTTTTTCTAGATCGCTTGCTTGGCTGTCAATGAGATTTTGCCAGGAGACAGATTTGTTAAATTTATTTCCCAGTGGCTCTACTATCCCTTCACCGTTGTAACGAGAGTCAATGGTCATAAATAAATTTTTGAGGCGAGGATTCCCAACATGGTTAGGGAGGACTTGAGTGGTCTCCAGTTCCATAGGGGCTTTGAGATCAGCTGCGAGAGCAGTCCATGCAAAGCCAAGAAATAGTATTGAAAAAAAGATCTGAAATGCTTTCATACACACACTCCTTATGGGGTTACCCCGCTATGGCTATTGGCGTTATATCTGGATTTTGGTGATCTGGCAAATGACGTGATAATTGTATAGTAAAACAGTCTGAAATATGAAAGATTAGATTTTATACGCTTTAAAAACATCCACATTTCTAAAGTTTATAATATATATTCAAACTTACTTATGAGTCCTACAGTCTTTCGAATTCCTGAAGTTTTGAACATCTCCGGACATGGTATTTGGCTCTTAGTGATAGATAAAGAATATTTTTTACCGTTTAAGAATTTTCCTTGGTTCAAGGAAGCCAAAATTTCTGATATTCAAGATATAGAATTTTTTAATGGGTATCATCTCCATTGGCCTAAACTCGATATTGATCTTGATTTAGATGCTTTAGAAAATCTTGAAAAATATCCACTTATTTATCGATAAAGAAGGGGGCGTATGAAAAAGAAAATCAGTTTTGTGATGCTTTTATTCTGTGGGGGGTTGGTTCAGGCGGGCGAACTCGTACAAGCTGTGTGGACACAGCAAGCGTTGCGATATACGGGGTATTCGGCCTGTGCAACTCTTCACGATGCCGCTTATTCTGTTTTAGATGCGGTTGAGGCTAGGGATGTTCGGATTTGGTGTTCGTATACGAGTGCTGATTTGCAGTTTTCCAGTTTGCAAGAAAAGACCACGCAGAGTTATCCACCCTCGGTGGAAGGGGTGTGGTTGCCGACTGAGTTGACTTACAACCGCAATGGTCCAGAGTGCTCGGAGCTTTCAGATGCTTTGGATTGGCTTCTCTCACATTTGGCTGTGCGGAATGTGCAGTACTCTGTTTTTTGCCAAGGGGGTACCGGATATCTCCATTATGCGTTCGAAGCCCTGATTCCAATGCCGCACTTTGAACAGCATTAGGGCGGTATATTCAGAGTTATTGTAGTTTTTTAATCCTTTTAAATAAATTCTTCAGGCATTGGGAGGACATGGACGTACACGCCCAAGGCAGGATGCTGTGCCGACACCTCATCTATTTATTTAAAAGGATTAAAAAACTACAATAACTCTGAATATACGGCCCTAATTCGCCAGTTCGTGAACGAGAGTTTCAAATAAGATCACGGTGTCGTCATTGGCTTTGCGCAGTCTTTTAGAAAGAATCCCTGCGATTTCCATCATGAGATGAAAACCGATGTCGTTGTGTTTTTTTCCAAGCTCAAGAAATCGTTTTCGATTGAGGAGCAGGAGCTTACAGTCTGTAATGGCGAAAACTGAGGCAGAGCGCTTCTCTTCGTCTACGAGAGCGAGCTCACCAAAAAAAATGTTCATTGAGTCTTTGAGTTTTGCCACTGTAAAAGATTCTTTTTCGAGAGTAAATTTTGAAATTTCAATTTCACCTTCGAGTAGAATAAACATTTCATCTCCGGCTTCTCCTTCGCCGATAATTTTTTCATCTTTTTTTACTTCCCTAGACTCTAGAGTTTCTAAGATGAAATCTAAGACTTCAGGTCGATCTTTGATGTTTTTAAAAAGAGAGATAGCTTTGAGTTTAGTGAGGATATTTTCTTTTTCAAGCGGAGTGCAGTGTTTCATGTTGTAGATTTCCTGTTTTGGATCGCAATGACCATCGAGTTTTTCTTAATCACGTAGTTCGAGTCCGGATTGATCACAGGGGTATTCGGTTTGAGCTTTTTGATTTGCTTGAGCTCTCTCAAGATGTCCCGTGTGTCAGGGTTTTTTTGGGCTTCTGCTAACGCTGCTTTTTTCATTTTGTGGATATTGCCCGTATTTTCTAAAAGTCCAAGAACAAGAGAGTTCGAACTCCTTTGGTAATGATTAACAGCTTCTTGAAAGGGTCTTCCGATGAGTTGATTTGGAAGAGGAAGTGTGCTGAGACTAGATTCATTGCGAGTGTTTAATAATTCGAATAATACTGGTGCAATGCCTTTGGTTCTGGCCGTTTCACTGAGAAGCATTTGAGAGTATTTCAGCGTGTGCATGATCTCGTCACAGTGGGCGAGT
>JAHFAB010000145.1 GCA_023250795.1 Bacteriovoracaceae bacterium | reverse complement strand
CTCACTCATCGCTTTGTTTTAAAAAAATTAAATACTTTGAAAATATGTCCTGGTTTTTTTTGAATAAAAAATAAAAAGTACTTTCCCTGTTTCTTTACACTAAAGTTAAAACGGAACAATAATCTTAATCCCTCTGATTTCGGCTCTAGAATCCAATAAAATATCGTACCAAGCATGGGCAAAAATCCCATTTCGCAAATCAAATTGATTGAGGTTCATTTGCCAAGAAAAGAGCATACCAGCGATAAATCTCTGCAAAAGGGGGGATAACGTTAAATCTGATTTTCCATTCAATCCATGTGCTACAGAAAAAACGGAAGAAGATACAATTGCGCCGATCCACTTGGATGAAAAAAGATTTGAAAAACCGGGAAATAAAAAGCCACGAAACAAACCCTCCTCTCCAAGTCCCACAAAACCGTACATTGCAATTCTCGAAGGATTTTTGAGGGAGGGATAACCTCTTGCTCTCCCTGCGAAAGCACCACTGGCAACAACCGGAGCACCAATAGGATCTACGATGTTTAGAGGATTAACAAATGCAATATAATTTTCTGCAACATTGTACCTCGCCGAAGGGGCACCACCTGCGTCACGGTATGCATCGTACATATTGTAAAGCCAAAGATCCAAGCCAATCTGAGACAAAGTACTATTGCCAGAGAAAAATAAGCCGACTGAAGTTGCAAACCAAGTCAGGCCTTCAAGAGTATCTCCGTTCGTCACTTGTCCCAAGCCAGGAACCAGGCTCAAACTACCAGCTAACCCCGGAGAAAGTTTAGCGTAACTTCTTGAACAAAAAAAAGACGCGTTAACAATAAATGCAATTCCAAAAAAAATACAACAGATGTGAAGGAATTTTTTCATTTTATGGAGACGGTCTCGACTCTTTTATCAAATCAAAAGCTAGTTTTGTCGCAAAAGACATGATGGTCACTTGGGGGTTAACCCCTAACGAGGAAGGAATCACAGAGCCGTCACAGACATAGAGGCCTTCCCATCCAAAAACCTTAAAATCCGGCCCCACTACTCCCTTGTCTTCTGTTGCGGCCATCCGACATGTTCCCAGAGGATGAAACGCCATGCACTCAGCGTCTTCAGGCCTGACATCGGCATTTTCTAATTTCAGGATATCCTGCTCAGAACGAATTTCGGCATGTCCATGAATCAACGAATAGACAACACTAGCCCCACCCTCTAAAAAGATACGAGACAGATAAGCCACGCCTTTTTTCATCTTCTCTACATCTTGTTTGTTAAAGCTGTAAAAAACCGTAGAACCTATAAAGGGAAGCTGCTTGACATTGCCAGTCCCAGAATCATTGATGAGAAAGCCAAAAGTAGCCATGTACTTATAATCTCTCATGAACTGATTGAGTTTCTGACCTATGAACGGAACAGTCAGAGCCACAATATCTGGGGGCATAAAAATCCCTTCGAAAGTAATTCCCTCATTTTGAGGATCTTCTTCCAAATAGTAAGCCTGAGGAGTGCCCTCCCAGCCTCGAACTTCTTCTTCAAATTTTGCATAAACTTTATTCGCGGGGTGAAGCGTGAGATTTTTTCCTAAGTTTTTCTTAAGCTTAGGGTTTTTTCTTGAAACATAGTTTTGCCACAATACCCTTGGAGAAAAAACTGTCCCAGCCGAAACTATCACTTTTGGGGCGGAGACTTCGAGCAAATATCCAGTAGGTTGATCATCACTGTTGAGAAATTTTCCTAAAACGCCTTGAACTCGATTCCCCTGCACTTTAAACTTCTCCACCTTACAGCGCGTGTAGGCCTGTGCCCCTGAACGAAACGCTTTTGGGAGGTAACTCACATCCATACTTTGCTTGGCACCACTGGGGCATCCATAGCAACAAAAACCACACCCCTCACAACCTCGTATATTTCTCCTTAAGACTTTTCCGGGTGTGCCTTTTTTCGCTAATATTTCATGAAAAATCGAATTTGCTCTGCTCATCACCGCAAAATCAACATCAGTTACGTTGATCTCTTTTTCAACTCTTTCAAATAGCGGCAAGAACTCCGCCTCATTGTAGTCATGAAGCCCTAAATTCTGACTCCAATTTTGCATCACATGAGCTGGCGTCCTAAAACATGTACCTGAATTAATCACAGTGGTTCCGCCTAAGGCCCTGCCCATGGGAAGAGGGATAAAAGGTTTTCCAATACTTGCAGAAAACCCCCGATCTCTATAAAGACGAGAGAGCGCATCAAAGGGAAGATCTGTGTGACTTGATGTTGGATGATACCCGCCCTCTTCGATGAGAATCACTTTCATCCCACCTTCAGCAAGTTCTTTCGCTAAGACGGCTCCACCTGCGCCACTTCCAATAATGACAACATCGCTACTCACTTTGATATCTTGAGAAATAGTAGAACCGTTTAGAATCTGTTTTTCAAACTGAGCCTGCATTATGAAACATGCCTCTCTCCCGGCTGAGTACTGTGAGCGGCTCTATTCGTCAGTACGGACCCAAATCCCATGTGTTTTAGCAATGTTTTTTCGGAGTAAAGATGCATCAAACAAGTTCTTTTGATCAATTCAAACGCAGTTCTTTTCAATCCGAAACGACTCGATTGCCAAGAGCCCAGATAGTCTAGCTTCTGTTGTAAGTTCAACCAAGTAAAAGGCCTGATTTTCCAAACCACAGGGGGTAGTGCGAATTCCAAAAAAAACAAATTGATATAAAAAACAAGATAGAGAACACCCGGCAACTTTTTCACAAAATTTCTGATTCTTGTTACAACGACTGCGAGATCAACTTGAGAAAGAATGTCTGTGTCGTTTTCACACAAAGCAATAATCAGATGTTTCAGGATTCGATCTGCCATGAAAATCATTTACTCCCTTTGCTCCCATTATACCCGGGCAAATTCTTAGCCTCTGGAGACTGGGCCCAACCAAGCGCCTTAGTAATCGCCTTTTCAAATCCGCCTTCTCCCTCTCCGATCTTCACTCTGGATCGAAAAAAATCTGCCCAAATAAATTCTGCAAAATATTCTTCAGTTTTATCATACCCCCCTTGTTCACGCACTTCAGCAGAGAGACTGCGATAAGGGTCGTCTTTTAGCCCGTAGACAAACTCAGGAAGTTTTTCCACTTCGCTTTTCTTCCCATTTTCATCAAAGAGATAGAGGAAGTGATTTTTTTCCATTTTGCCAATCAGTTCCGCATATGAAAACTTCTCCCAATTTTCTATGATTTCTACTGCAACTTTCGAATGCCCTGCATTTAGCACTGCAAATGCAAGGTGATGATGGTCGGTCATGTAAAACGCTAGACCTCCCTTTGGACTCTCCAAACCCACAACGACTGGAACCAAATGTTTTAATAAATATTTTTCTCTTTCATGGTGAGACATGGCTTCGATACTAGCCATTTTTTTATCGACCATTCTCATCCCCACAGCAAACTGGGTGGGATGCAATTTGACTATATCGATTTTGCACTGAGTTTTTTTTGCGGGCGAGGCCTCACATGGAGGCAAATCAATCCCATCAGCAAAAACCGGAAAAGCTACCCATCCAACATAAACGACTAAAGCTAAAATAATACGTGGCACCAGATACCTCCTAGGACTTCATCTCAATGACCTCGGTATCTCCTATCACATCTCCTAAGCGATGTCCTTTCTCTACACTGAGCATCAAATAAATCTCCATCGCCATGAGTGGGATACCCAAAAGTGCCAAAATGAGCCATCCCCAGACTGGTATCATCGAAAAAACCGTTACCACCCCTATAGGTAAATTTCTCAAAACCGAATCTCGCAAAGACGCAGGTTCACCTGTTCGGCGATGAACAACCCGAAGTCGCATGATTTTTTTCCCTGCACTTTGCCCCATAAATGGACCCCAATGAATCCCGTCTGCAAGCAGACCATAGATGAAACCCAGTATTGGCCCCAAAGGATGAATAAAAATAACAGAGACGATCTTCACAATAAAAAGATCAATCCCTTTAGCCACCACTCGGTTGAGTACGCTGACGTGATGTGGGTCTTGCATTGAAAAGGCAAAGAACATCTGGCTCACTCCTTTTTAGAGAACCGTTTACTTCACTGGGGTGCCAAAAAAAATCGATCCAATAAGTCCACCATACTGTGAACCGCAAAAATATGGGTCTCTTGAATTCGACTCGAATTCTTCCCTAAACTCACAACCAGTGGAATGTCACTCAGACCCTTGAGCTTTCCCCCACTTCCTCCCGTCAAACCAATGACGAAACATCCAAGCTGACGTGCAACTTCTACAGCCAAAAGTACGTTTTTACTGTTACCCGAAGTTGATATAGCAATGATCACATCCCCCTTGCGGGCCAAACCTTGGACCTGTTTTGAAAAAACGTATTCGTACCCATAATCATTTCCAATGGCAGTCAAGTTTGAGGTATCTGTCGATAAAGCCATAGCTGGGAGAGGACGCCTCTCGATTAACATTCTGCCGACCATTTCCGCAGCCATGTGCTGGGCATCGGCTGCAGATCCGCCATTACCGAAAATTAAAACCTTCCCACCGTTTTTAATACAAGTCCCGAGCGCCTCGGCAGCCGCTATGAGCTTGTCTCCACATTCTTTGAGAAAAGTTTCACGAATAGCGAATGATTCTTGCGCCGTTTCATTTAAATAATTTTTAGGATCCATATTCCCTCTCGACCTGCCCAATAAAGGATGTTAAGAAATTTTACTTGTTTTTAGTTAAAATACCAAAAGAAATAGAAAGGCGAGAACTCCATGGGACAATCAAAGTATGTTTTAGAAGTGACGGATGCTGATTTTGACACTTCCGTACTCAAATCCGATCAACTGGCCATAGTCGATTTTTGGGCTGAGTGGTGCGGCCCCTGTCGGCAACTCGCTCCCACTATTGAAGCCATTGCCAACGATTACGCCGGCAAAGTCAAAGTCTATAAAATGAACGTCGACAATAATCCGACTATTCCAACTCAGTACCATATCCGAGGAATTCCAACGGTTATTCTCTTTCAGGGAGGACAAGTGGTTGACCAAATCGTTGGGAACCAACCTAAAGACGTCTTTGTCAATTCCGTACAAAAATTTCTGAAATAGTTGACCGCCCCCATAAATCCGGTATCCTGATTATAAGAGCTTTATTGCATTTAACTCAATCGGGGTAACCCAAGAAAGGGAGTACAAGCTCATGGAATCACAGAGCTTCATTCAAAGTTTCATTACGGATTTTCAGGGTGACGGAAAATGGGCACTCATTCCCATTGCCTTTACTTTTGCTTTATCTATCGCCTTCACTCTGGAGCGCTTCGTCAGGCTTTTTCTACAATATAATATCGACGGCGCGTCGTTCATGTTTGAGATTCAAAAATTTATTCTCGCCAATGATTTGGACGGTGCCATTCGAGTTTGTAACGGGGCAGGCCGTGCAGCCCTTCCTAAAGTCATCAAAGCTGGCTTACAGAGGGCGTCACGAGATGAAACGCAAATCCAAAATGCTTTGGACGCCTCCAGTCTGGAGATGATCCCAAAACTAGAAAGGCGTCTGTCTAACCTCGCACTGATTGCCAACATTGCCACTCTGCTGGGATTGCTTGGAACGATCATGGGTTTGATTAAATCATTTGCTGCCGTAGCTCTAGGAGATCCTGCGCAAAGACAGGCCATCTTAGCCAGCGGTATCGCACAAG
>JAHFAB010000144.1 GCA_023250795.1 Bacteriovoracaceae bacterium | reverse complement strand
GCGATCTTTGGGCTTCACGCCTAGGCTCATGAGCCCATAAGATACTTTTTTACACTGCTCTTCGAACTCTAAGAAGGTGAGCGTTTTCCAAGATTTTCGGGAGGGTTCTTCTGGGGTTTCTGGGGTTTTTTCCAAGTACCCGAACGCAGCCGAATGGGGTGTGGTTTTGACTCGTTCTACAAAAGTTTCTGAAAGAGTTTTTCTGAGTATGAAGGGCATGCTTGTTAATATAACGCGAGTCTGGGTGAATGCAAGGGCGCAGTTTTTGCTATACAAAATTTTTTGCATAGCTTATAATTTTGTATAGATGGCCCAATCTAGTTTGATTACCCCTATGTCAAATAAACCTCACCTAGCTAATTTTTTTAGCAAAAAAGGAGCACTTGCACTGTTTTGGCTTTTTGCTTCTCAAGAAAATGGAAATGGACGGAATTCTCAGCAGTTTTCTATTAATCAGATAGCGAGAGAAACGGGTGTGCGGCCTTTTACCGTTTATCGTATATTCAAAGAATTAGAATACGAAGGAATTATCAAGACTCATGGGTTAAGGACAAAGAAAAGATTTTGTCTTGCTGAGCCAAAAGAATTGATGACCCGTTGGTTGCTTTCTTACCAAATCCAGAAAAAGGCTGTATTTCATGGGTATAGGGTGAGTGATCCAAAAAATTTTAATAAAGTTCAAAACAAAATTATAGAATACGAAGGTGTTCCAGCACTTCATACGGCCGCTCGAATGATTTACAAAGCTCGGGCGACAAATCTTATGAACGCAGAGATTTATTTGCGTCCTAGATCTAGTTTCGACAAAATTGTTCACGAGTATAAGTTAATAGAACTAGATAGAGGTTACGAACTATTATTGATAGAGCCCTATTATTTTGGATTAGTAGAACATTTTTATTTAAAGAGTAAAAATCCAATATGGAAAGCGGCTTATGCGTTATTGACATTTTTAGATCTCTATCATTTTCCTCTACGCGGAAGGGAGCAAGCAGAGGTTCTTTTTCGGAGTGTTCCTGTTTTTCGAAACATAGGTACTTGGCGTGATTTTGAGCAGATTGAAGGGGTATAGATGAAGAAAAATTTAGACCAGAAAATGCTGAGTGAGTTGGAGAAAGGGAAGGGCAGTTTATGAGTCAAAGATTTGCCTATTGGGAGACTAAAGGTCATTCATGATTTCTTACCTCCTCCAGAAAAGCTTTTACCCAAAGAGCACACAATTAAAGTTACGATCGCACTAGATGCGAAAACGGTGAGTTTTTTTAAAAAATGTGCAAAAAACGTCGGTTTAAAATATCAGAGAATGATTCGAGAAGTTTTAAAAGGCTATGTGAAAAAATATGGAACTTAGGGTTTTATCTGACAGTTAAAGGTTGTAATCGAAATAGAAATTTAGGTTCTTCAGGCTTTCGAGTGGGTAGCATGATTTTAGAGTGCAAGACCCAGAGCGCAGAGTGCGCATGAGTGCGGTGTCCCATGAGCCGGAAGCTGGATCTCTACCCAGCTCAAATCCCTGGAGAGCCCACTGGAGTACTTCCCATTTTTTGTTTCATAAACTCACTTCCAAACCACTGCGTAGCTCTGTAGAGGTTATGGGCGGTGCAAACAAGTTGGATATTTTGCTCTGAACTATCATGGCTAATGGCATAGGGAATCACATGATCGAGCTGGAGTCTTTTAGTCTCAGCGCATCTGTGACCAGTCTTCTCGTCCATATGCTCGCACCTGCTCTGTGCTCTGACCCAGACGGCCCGCTCTGTTTGCGCTGAACAGTGGCGGCTCTGGGTTTCAGGTGGGTTTTGAACTTGGTTTTGAACTTTGTGCTGAACTTCAGCCGGCTGAAGTAAACTGTCTTCGTGGTCCGAAATTTTTTCCAGGCCTGTCTGCTCCCCCTTCCTATCTTCTTTTTTCCTCTCCTGTCTCCTAGTGATTCTCTGGGCTTTTCGTATAGGATCAATTCGATCCAACATAAAATCAGACATCATATGAAATAATTCCTGATAACTCGGACTTGGGTTTTGATGGGCTATTAGGTCTTTGATCTCCTTAAATTTTTTCATCAACTCTGGATCAGCGTTGAAAAAAATACCCATCAAATCATCGGATAATTTTTTCTCTGTCTCAGGTTTTGGTGATGCCTGCAATTCAGGAAAATGCTGATGGAGGATCGCTTCGGTCTGTTTCTTAGACTTCCCTTTTACTTTTTCAAGTAGGCTCTTTTTATCTTCCGCACTAACTTTGATCTTCGTTTTTCTCTTTTTAGCCTTACATGCACTTTGAACCATACTCAAAGTGGTCATGCTCAGTTCCCCCGTTTCTATGGCCTGTTTGATTTCCGGAAGTTCATCTACAATGTCTAGAGTGTTTAGGCGGTAATAAGCTGCGGCCTCTGAGTATTTCAGTTCCACAATGCAAAAGGTAAACAAAGAAGGATATCCCATCTCTAAATGGAGACTTCTGAGCCTGATCTCTCTTAAAAAAGCGATGACTTTCAGACTCAGAGTTCTTTCTTGTGAAACCAAGATTTGCAGCCCTTCCAAAAGCTCTGCGTTTGTGTAGTGTTTGAGTGAGATGTTTTCCATATTAAGCCCTTTCTGATTTTATTTTGTTTAGTTGAAACACATGAAGGATTACTACTAGAATAAAACCATAAAATCAACAAAAAACTCATAAAAAAAGCGATTATTTTATAAAAAATTAAAAATCTCACAAGTGATTTGAGTGGGTAGAGATCCAACTTCGCGCGTGGAGTTCTGCGCTCTAGGTCTTGCACTCCAAAATCACGCCACCCACTCGCGAATGTCTGAAGAATCATTTTAATTGACTATTTTAGTGCGCTGAGTCATAGCGCTCCCCATGTACATGTTTTCCCAAGTTCTTAAGGTGAAAAAAATTTATTTTAAACAATTAATATTAATTTTTTACGGAGTGATATTTCTTCTTTCAATCCAATTTTCAAGCCAATTGTGGGCTGACGAGGGAGTCTCTGGGGTAAAAGCCGACAGTCCAGACGAGAAGAGTCAGGTTCAAGTGGTTGAAATTGAGTCTAATAAGGATGGAGTTCCGTATTCTGATTTTCGTAGGGTTTTATCTGGAGCTTCTATTGAGCAATTTTGGGTGGGGGAGCGTGTAGGATTCTTAATTCGTTTAAGAACAGCTGGGCAGGGTTGGTCTGGTGGGCATTTTGGAATGAGGTTAATAGAACTTAATTTTGATGAAAATTCTAAAATCATCAATGATAAACCAAAAGAATATTTCATTTGGTTTCCATCCTACACAGTCTCTGAGTCTCGAGAGATTTCGCATTATGTCGTAAAATTAATTGAAAAACGAGAGATACTGGACATTGTTTATGATAAAAATTTATTCACCGATAAAATAAAAATTGAAAGTACTTTTGAAATTAATGGCGAGTTAGCTTTGCCTTCTGAAATGTTTTTCTTAAAGAACGAGCAAGGGGAATCAAAGAAACTGATTTTGCCAAAACACTAGCTTTAAAGAGTGATTGAGGTAAAAAAGCTTTCTCCAAAAACCCACTTCCATTCCCCCCCCTTTTATGGTTAATAATGAATTCATGCAGACTCTTGAAGACGAAAATCTCACTCGAAAAATAGCTGCGCTTTCGCGCCTTGAGTTAACGGACGGAGAGATCAGTCTTTTTACAACTCAACTCAAAGAAATTTTTCAATACATCGAGTTGTTAAAAAAAGTGGATGTCCAAGGGGTGGAGCCACTGACTCATCCATTAGATTTGGCCACTCCTTTTAGAGAAGATGAGGTCCACGTATTCCCCCCAGCGAAAGACGGCAAGCCCAAAGTGCTGGGTTCTGCTCCCGATGTTTTATACGAAGGGTTTAAGGTCCCCTCTATTTTATGACCACTCCACAAACGATCTCGTCCATCCACGCCGCTTTCGATAAAAAGCTCCTCTCCCCCGTTGAGTTGACCCAAGATTATCTTAGAGCTGCAAAGGCGAGTGCACATAATGCTTATTTAACAATATGTGAAGAGAGGGCGATCGGGCAGGCGAAAGAGGCGGATCGGATTTTGGCAAAAGAAGGAAGAGTTCCAAGGGGAACATACCCACTTTTAGGTATTCCTCTGGGAATCAAAGATGTTCTCACGATTGACGGAGTGCGCACGACCTGTGGTTCACGTATTTTAGAAAATTATGTCCCTCCATACACTGCTACAGCGGTCGAAAGGCTTGAGAGTGCAGGGGCGGTGAGTTTGGGAAAACTCAATATGGACGAATTTGCGATGGGAAGTTCTAATGAGAACTCTGCTTTTGGTCCGGTCTTACATCCCACGCATCCAGATCGAGTTCCAGGTGGATCCAGTGGAGGATCTGCTACGGCTGTGAAAGCCGGGCTCTGTGTTGCAGCCTTGGGCACAGACACTGGAGGCTCGGTGAGATTGCCTGCACATTATTGTGGAATCGTAGGGATGAAACCGACTTATGGGCGAGTGAGCCGTTACGGCTTAGTAGCTTTTGCTTCCTCATTAGACCAGGTGGGTCCGATGACGGCTTCAGTAGAGGACGCCGCCCGACTACTCGATGTGATGAGTGGTGGGGATCCAAAGGACTCGACTTCATCTCCGAACGCAAAGGAAAACTACCTGCAAGCTTTGGGGCGAAAACCGGATTGGAAAAAAATCAGAATTGGGATTCCCAAGGAGTATTTCGTCGGAGGACTTGCTCCAGATGTGGAGAAAACAATCCAAAATGCCCTGAAATGGTTCGAGTCTCAAGGGGCCACCCTCACTGAGGTCTCTCTTCCTCATACTTCTTACGCAGTGGCTGTGTATTATATTGTGGCGGTGAGTGAAGCGTCGAGCAATTTAGCTCGATTTGATGGTGTGAGGTTTGGAGTGCGTCTTGAGAAAGCTCAAAACTCAGAGAATTTGGTAGAATTTTATAAACACGTGCGATCGCTCTTTGGCCCAGAAGTCAAACGCAGGATTATCTTGGGCACTTTCGCACTCTCCAGTGGCTACTATGACGCTTACTACAGACGCGCTTGTCAAGTGAGGCGTCTCATCAAAAATGATTTCGATGAGGCTTTTCGGAAAGTTGACGTGATTGTTTCCCCCGTCTCTCCTACTACGGCGTTCAAACGAGGAGAAAAAATCAATGACCCTCTGAAAATGTATTTAGAAGATATTTTTACGATTCCGGTGAACTTGGCAGGCCTTCCTGCACTCAGCCTTCCTTGCGGTGAGGGCGACCAAGGTTTGCCCGTGGGTTTGCACATGATCGGTCCTCAGTTCGGAGATGCCGAGATTTTATCTCTTGCTCATGCTTTTGAGAGGAGGTCGTGAACATGCATCCAGATTATGAAGCCGTCATTGGATTAGAAGTGCACACGCAGCTTTCTACTCAGAGTAAGATTTTTTGTAGTTGTCAGGCCCGAGTGCCACATGGCAAATCGGTTTCAGAAATACCCGTCAATCAAAACACCTGTCCGGTTTGTGCGGGTCATCCGGGAACGCTCCCAGTTCTCAATCGAAAAGTGGTCGAATACGCCATTCGCGCAGGCTTGGCGACTCAATGTAAAATCAATAACAAAAGTATTTTTGCCAGGAAAAATTATTTTTATCCTGATTTGCCTAAGGGCTATCAGATCAGTCAGTTTGAAACTCCGATCTGTGAACACGGTGGATTAGACATTTTCACAGAGAAGGGGG
>JAHFAB010000143.1 GCA_023250795.1 Bacteriovoracaceae bacterium | reverse complement strand
ATATCGCTACACGCAAAACTCGATACCCGGACCTAATGGTTTTTCCCGGGGCAGGACTAAGTTCGTTGCCTTTCAGCTTCGTTCCGCACTTGCTGGTGATTACTGACTTCTTGGCGCACATAGGTAGACTCAAACCTATCAGAAAATGAGAGAATTCGCAGGTCTTCGTCAGCTCTTTCTGTAAATGTTGCAATCCAGAGTCATATTTAGTATACTAATATGATCAACAATTGGTTTTTTCTGTTCTGTGGGGGTAATTTGAAATTTAATAATTATTTCAATAGATTAGCGATCCTTGTTGCAGTGTTTTCAGGTCTATATCAAGGATGTGCCAAAAAAACTGAGGATAAAGTCTTGGTGAAAGATTGTGTTTTGCCCGATGACCAAAAGGCGACTCTTTCAGGGCGTTGGAGTGCGACCCCGATTCCACTTGCGCTCAATGTCAGTCAACTAGGCTTTTCAGCTCAAGAAGTTGCAACGATTGCAAAATCTGCAGACACGTGGAACCATTTCACCCTTTCCAGTCAAGGACTTCAGATCGTCAATTATGGAAGCCAGGATTCTCCCAATGTGAGCGGTGCGAGTAAACCCCTAGCGATTTGTACACAGTCTATTATCGAAGGAGAAAAGTTTACAGGCAGTGTGCTGATCATCAAACAAGGTGCTTGGCCCTACCCCAATCATAATGCAATTGCTCTGACAAGTTTTTGTACGCGAGCTGCGACCGGGTCTTTATCTGAAATTTATATTGCTATCTTAGAGCTCAATTATCAGGATTTTTTTGTTGCGGGTAAAAAAGCTCCAGATTTGCAGTCTATCGTACTTCACGAAATGGGCCATGTGATTGGGTTAGATCATAGCTGTGATCTTAGACAAAAAGCAGGTTTTCCAGATTGTCGGAGTAATGATTTACCCCCGTCCTATTTGAATGCAGCCATGTTTCCCAGTTTCGGGTTTGACGACAGTGGACATGGCGAGCAGAGGCAGGCTCTGAATGAGAACGACCAAGGGAGAGCAAACTGCCTCTACAAAGATCTTAAAAAATAACCCAGGCATGTTTCAGTTTTAGTCAGAGTTTTTAAAGTAATTTATTTAAAAAAATAAATTACTTTAAAAACTCTGACTAAAACTGAAACATGCCTGGGTTAATTCCCACTGAGCTGTTTTTTTTGCGTCAGCAGTGCAACTGCAGACTCATTTGCATAAACGCTGGGTACAAAGTTAATATACCCAGAAAGAATGCGCATCAGAGAGTTCTCTCTCTCTACGAGAAGTGAGGGTTTTCCTTTTTTAGAAATAACTTTGATCGGGTCTCTCTCCTGATAGAGATTATCCGTAGATCGTTTTTTCACAATATGATCTAGGCCACGTGTAAAAACGACGTCTTTGTCAGGGATATCTGCAAGAAGCCATTCTTTGCCGGTACCGTGTTTTTCTAAAGTGTGTTCAAATTCTTCTAGGAGTTTTTTTATTTTAGAAATGAGTTTTGTTTTCTCCAGAGCATTTCCATTTTCCTGAATGATTCGATGACTAAAAAGGGGGTGGTGAACTGTTTTTGGGGGGTGGCGATAGAGGAGCATTTCGATAAGTTCAGAGATTCTTGGATCTTTTATTTTTTTCTGGTGACGAATTTCCTGACAACGAGTCATAAAATAGATGTCGTTCCACCAAAAAAATCTCTCATCTTTCTCTTCGATCATCGTAAGAAGATCGTGAAATTGATGAATCAAATCTTGTTCTAAAAAAGCTTTTGAAATGTGAGAGGACATGATGTCAAATTTCGCAGAGCCTTGATTTTTGATGACTTGGCTATACCAACTAAACCGAGCGATCAAAAAATCTTCGACTGCGTGAACAGCATTTTCCGTGACTCCGAAAGCGAGTTCTCCTTCACCCGCATTGTAAGTCACGAGGTTAGAAAGAAGATACTCTCGGTCGAATTGTCCGTATTTGATCCCAGTGTAGTAAGCATCTCTCATCAAATAATCCATGCGATCTGCATCCAGATCAGAATGCATGAGTTGGTTGGCTACCAGATAGGGAGACTCCCCTTTGATAATTTTAGAGATGAATTGCACATCAAACCCAAACTCTTCTAAAATCTGTGTCATCCCGCCTGAATAACGAGTGTTTTTGATAATAAAAGATCCGAGGTGTTCATGTGAGTTGGGAAGGTTTTTCAAAGACTTCTTGTCAGATTCTTTTGTTCTTCGAGTGTCGTTCCCATGGCGAATATAGGCATTTTCGATGGCATGGCTGAAGGGAAAAGTGCCAATGTCATGGAGCAGAGCAGCAATTCTTAAACTCTTATGAAGCATCGCCTCTTTGCTTTTGCTCTTTCGGTCAAAAAGTTCTGGGTCTGGGACCGCAAGACCTAGGTTTTTTAGCATTTGGTCCATGGAGTGCATGACACCAATGACATGGGAAAAACGATTGTGTTCAGCTCCAGGGAAAATATAGTTTGCGAATCCTAATTGTTTGATCCACCTTAACCGTTGAAAAAAGGGAGAATCAATAATCTTAGCTTCCCACTCAGTGATGGGTATAAATCCATACAGAACATCAAAGATCACCCTAGAGTTTAGCACTTATGAGGTTTTCCAGAGATGCAAAGGTTCGCTGTTTAATTCTAAAAAGAGGTCCAGAATTTTATCTTGGGTCATCGTGAGAGACTCTTTCTCTCCGTATTTTCTGACTGCAAATTGCCGGTTTTGGATTTCTCGGTCTCCAGCCACGAGCGAAAAAGGGATTTTAGACATCTGAGCTTCTCTTGTTTTTAGCCCCATGGACTCGTTTCTAGAATCAATCTCTACGCGTAAGTGATTCAACTTCAGTTTCTCTAAAAACTCTTTGCAATAATCTAGGTGTGGGTCTTTGATCGGGATCACTCTTGCTTGGACTGGAGCTAACCAAAAAGGAAAAACGCCAGCTACGTGTTCAATGAGAACTCCGATAAATCTTTCAAGCGAACCTAAGACGGCTCGATGGATCATCACCGGTCGATGCGCGGAATTGTCCGCGGCGATGTATTCGAGGTTAAACCGCTCAGGGAGATTGAAGTCGAGTTGAATGGTGCTCGTCTGATGCGATCTCTTCAGAGCGTCTTTGACATGAAAATCGATTTTTGGGCCATAAAATGCCCCGTCGCCCGGGTTAATTTGATAGGGGTGTTTGAGAGAGTCGAGGACTTTTTTCAGTGCAGCTTCTGCCTGATCCCAAAGTGCATCTCCGCCGACACGTTTTTCAGGGCGAGTAGAAAGATAGATCGAAACTTCAGAAAAGTGAAAAAGTTCGTAGGTTTTGAGGCTCATCTCGATCACTTTGGAGATCTCACTCTCCAGCTGTTCAAGAGTACAAAAAATATGGGCGTCATCTTGGCACATGCTTCGGACGCGGGTGAGTCCAGCCGTTGCACCTGATCTTTCATAGCGGTGGATTCTACCAAAATCGGCAAGGCGTAATGGAAGATCGCGGTATGAACGTTTGTGAGATGAATAAACAAAAGTAGAGGCGGGGCAGTTCATGGGCTTGATGGCAAATTGCCTTTCGTCTATCTCGGTAAAATACATGCTTTCTCTATAATTGTCGTAGTGGCCACTTTTTTTCCACAATTCGACATCCATGATTTGGGGCGTGATGATTTCTTGATATCCGAAAGGTCCATAGAGGTTGCGGATGTATTCGACAAGACGGTTATAGACGATGGTCCCCTTGGGGTGAAAAAAGGGACTCGAAGGAGACTCTGGATGAAAGCTGAACAAATCAAGCTCTTTTCCTAGTTTTCTATGATCTCTCTTCTTCGCTTCTTCCAGTAAAAAGAGGTGTTCGTCGAGCTCTTTTTGGGAGAGAAAGGCAGTACCATAGATTCTTTGGAGTTGAGGGTTTTTTTCGTTACCTCTCCAGTAGGCTCCTGCGATGGATTGGAGCTTGAAAGCTTTGATTTGGCCAGCGGATTTGACATGGGGACCACGACAGAGATCGGTAAAATCACCTTCTTGATAGGAACTGACTGACTGAGCTTTGGCTTGGTCGCGCAGGGTTTCTATAATTTCTATTTTAAAAGGTTGATGGAGTTTTTTAAAAATCTCCAAAGCTTCTTCGACCGTGTGCTCTTTACGAATAAAAGGCTGATCTTCTTTCGTAATGCGAGCCATTTCTGCCTCAATTTTGACTAAGTCTTCGGGTGTGAGTTTGAAGTCTCCGTGTTCTTTGAAGTCAATATCGTAGTAAAAACCATTTTCAACGGTGGGGCCAATGCCAAACTTAGCTTTGGGCCATATTTTTTGAATGGCATGGGCCATTACATGCGCACAAGAGTGCCTCAGCGTTTCTAATTCACTGTGGATTTCCGGTTCTTGAAAATCAGATAGTTTTGCTGAATTGGCTTCGCTCATCGTGTATTCAGTTTTACGTATTAAATTTTTTTATTGCAATTGAAAAAGCGCACGGTAAGGTGGATGACAAAAGGAGACTTACATGATTTCGTTTAGATCTAAAATCAGTATCAGTGTTGGTTTTTTAATTTTAGCACTCCTCGTCGGATGTGCGACAGCTCGTACTGTTTCTATGCAACCTGGAAAAGGGGGGGTCGTAGCCGTGCACCCCGCTCAAGATCCAGAAGCTAGAGCAAAGGCTGAAGAGATTATGAGAAATACCTGTCATGGGAAAAAATTTGAAATCGTAGAAGAGGGCGAAACTGTGATTGGCACGCGAAGCAGTACCAGTGGGAGCACCTCAGTCGGTTACAGCAGCTTGTATTCGAATGCTGCTACCGATACAGAGAACAAGACCGAGTGGCGTATTACTTATAAGTGCAATTAGTTTATTTTTGAGTGTCGGGCGTCTTTGTATCTGGGCTCCCGACACTCAAAAACGTCTGTTTCGCTAGTTGGGTTCGTAAGAAGTAGCTCCCACAGCAAATACCCCTCCCATTTTGAAATCTGTTCTATTTTTAACCCTTTCGTTTCATTTTAGAACTGGTTGGCACTGGTGAGTGCCGCTGTTTTCGCGTAAGTCCCCCTTTTCTCTCTTATTTATTCATAATTTTATTTGGCCCAGAATTTGCAAACGCTTTCTGCGGAGGTCAATTCAAATGCGTTTATTTAGTTTGTTAATCACCGTTATTGCAATGTTTGCTGTGGGCTGTGGAGGTGCTAGACAACAAGTAAGTCCAGAACCCAACTCAACCCCTGAAAATCCACTATCACAGAAGTGGGCAGAAGCAGGAGGACCGGGTAAACTGCTCAAGCCGCTGATCCTGCACTCCAGAGCAACCGAAAAGGAGGATGCAGACGAAGAAAATCGATCCATTCCCGAATTAGGAAAAGATCTCGGTTTTTCAGAAGACGATTGGATTATTTCCGAAGATTCGCTCGCCTATAAAAAAACGATCTTACTTTTTGATCGAAAAAACCCAGACAAAAAATCTGCCCCCGAATATTTCTTAGTCTGGGAAGAAAAAGTTTTAGGCGTCCCTATCGTCAACGCCTATTACCAACATGAAAAAACTGATGTGACCAATAAGAAATACGGCAGAGATGAAAGAAAAAACGTGTATCAAGATAAGGCCCATCAAAGATGGTTTATCCCACTCAGTGAGATTGCGGGTGGCCCGATCGAAAACGTGGATCCCTCCGATTTTCACTGGTGTATCCTTGAACTTCACCTGGCTGAAGGAACAGTTTTGAATTTGAAAGTCGGGTTTCACCTTGTGGGACCGTTGCCTCAAGTAAAATT
>JAHFAB010000142.1 GCA_023250795.1 Bacteriovoracaceae bacterium | reverse complement strand
CATTGGTACATATGGGCAGAAGAGAAGAGGCCCTGGGAGTATTAGTACTTGTGATTTCAAAATCTAAAGGATGGAAACGTGGCGCGTTGATTCGACAGCTTAGGGGTCTATCTCGATTGTTTTTAAGTCAATCTACTTTACAGATTTATCAGAGCGGGTTGAATTTTATGTCAGCAAGAAAATACAGCCAAGCCAGGGAAAGACTGCAAAAAGCCCTAGAGTTGGAGCCCAGTCACGTGGAGGTTTTGATTCGCATAGGACAATGTCAGGTTTTAGAGGGAGATTATGATAGCGCAGTAGAGTCATTAAAATTAGCTAGTAAACTTAATCCATTTGAACCAGAAATCCATCTTTGGTTAGGAAGGACCCTTTTTCAAAGAGGAGAACGGATTCACGCGCTTCACGAATTATTAGAGGCTAACCACACAATGCAGCTTTCAGAGTTGGCCCCAGTTTGGTTGGCTGATGCAATGGTACTTTCTGGATTGAAGCGCGCTGCTGTTGAGCTACTTGAAAAAGATATCAGAGAAAATCCTGACCATTTAAACACACTACTAAATTTGGCAAAAATCAGATTTTTTAATTTTAAACTCAATCATAATGGACTAAAGGAAGTGAAAAAGAACTTACAATGTATACTCAATCGATTCGAAGAGTACAATCTATCAAGGGGAGATGGTTTGGAAGGCGAGTTTGGAGTGAATCTAAAAAATCCATGGCAAATACACTCAGAAACTAAAAACCTTCTCATAAAGGTGGAAGAGAAGATCCAACTCTTAGAAAAAGGTTAAAGGGAATATGCTTTAAAGTCATGTGATTTTTAACCTTTTAAAATATATGGATGAGTGAGGCATTGGGAGGACATGGATGTCCACAGCTCATGGAGGAGCGTGAGGGTCCCAAGGCAGGATGCCGTGCCGACAGCTCATCCATATATTTTAAAAGGTTAAAAATCACATGACTTTAAAGCATATTCCCTAAAACTACCTGTTTGCTAGGGGTTTGATTTTTTTCTCAATTTGACCCGTATAAAATGCTCTCGGTCGATAGATTCGATTATTCGAATACTGTTCAAAGACCTGAGCCGTCCACCCAGAAACTCGACTCACCGCAAAAACTGGTGTAAAATCTCTGGGTCGCAGACCTAGTGCAGTGTAAACAAGGCCACTATAAAAATCAACATTGGGCATGAGCCCCCGTTTTGCTTCCATTTGTTCTTGGATATGGACCAAAATTCGATGAAAATCTTCCAGCCCTGCTTTTTTGCAAGTTTTAAGAGAAAGTTCCCTGAGAATTTTAGCTCTAGGGTCCCCATGCTTATAGACGCGGTGACCAATTCCCATGACTTTCTTTTTGGCATTGAGTGCATCATCGATAAATGCATCCACATTTGCAAAAGATCCAATGTCCTTCAACATAAGCATGACTTGTTCATTTGCACCACCGTGGAGTGGTCCTTTAAGAGAGCAAAGAGCTCCCGTAATGTCACTATAGTAATCACTCTGTGTAGAAGCAACAACACGTGCAGTAAACGCAGATGCATTGAGCTCATGATCAGCATGTAAAACTAGAGCAGTGTCAAAAAGCTTTTCTTCTTCTTCATTTGGAGCTTTTCCGCAGATCATATTCAAAAAATTCCAAGCTATCGTTTTTCCAGGAGTGGGAGTAACGGGTTTTAGGCCTTGCTCAAAACGAGAAATAGTAGCCACGATAGTTCCAAGAGCAGCGGTTGTTCTCGTCGCTTTTTTTCTCAAATTTGGAGGTGAAAGGTCCTCTGAGCTAGAATCCAGAAGTCCAAAATAAGACACTGCTGTTCTGAGTTTAGCCATAGAATGTGCATTTGTTTTCGCTATGGTCTCTAAAGCCTGTATGTAATCGCCCGGTAAACTGGTCTGTGCTTCGAGCTCCGATTTAAACTTAGCTAACTGTTCAGCATTGGGTAGCTCCCCGTTCCAAAGTAAGTAAACGGTTTCTTCGAACCCACAGTGGGCGGCCAAGTCCTCTATGGTGTACCCACGATAAATCAACGTGACATCGTGGATAGTACTAATCTCCGATGTACATGCGATGATATTTTCTAACCCTTTGTTAGCTGTCTCAGGAATTTGTAACATAGTGTCACCCTATAGATTGTGTATCGGTTGGTCTACTCATTTTCACTATTATAATACCTTGACTTCGACCTCACGATCAACCTATTACGGAAAGACTTGGGGGTATCACCTTGGCCAGCGAGAAAATCTTCATAGCGATAGCAGGGAATATCGGTACGGGAAAAACGACACTCACTCAGATGCTTTCTGAGCGATTTGGTTGGGTAGCTCACTTTGAGGCAGTTTCAGAAAACCCGTATTTGATTGATTTCTATCAGGATATGAGTCGGTGGTCCTTTCCTCTCCAGATTTATTTTTTGAATCACCGCTTTAAGGCCCATCAAAAAATTGCTCAGGGGTTCAATAGTTCAATTCAAGATCGTAGCATTTATGAAGATGCTAATATTTTTGCACGCAACCTTTACGAACAAGGCAATATGGAAAAAAGGGATTATCACAACTATCTAGACCTCTATCGGGTGATGTGTGAGTTTTTAACACCCCCTGACGTTGTTCTTTATTTGAGAAAATCGCTACCTAAATTAAAACAACGAATTGCTCAGCGCGGCAGAGATTATGAAAAAGGAATTTCTGACAATTACCTCAGTAATCTTAATCTCTATTATGATGAGTGGATGTTAAACTACAATCTTGGGAAAAAACTCATTATTGAAAGTGATGATCTAGATTTTTTGAGTAATCCTAATCATTTTAGCCTTTTAACGCGACAGATACTTGAAACACTTGATCAACAAGATCTCTTTTTTGAAGAGAAACTGAGAACACCGGCGTAAAAGTTTAGTTTTCCAAATTAGCCCTTCAAAATAAGTCCTTTGGAGTTAAGTTCGGAAGAAATTTTCCGAAAAGCAATATAAGGGCCCACCCCAATAGTACCGTACGAACCTGTGAAAGGGTGTTTTCATGAAAAAAAAGAAAATGGAATTTATATTGATCTTAACTCTTGGATTAGGTCTTGTTTTATTTTTTGGAGCTTGTTCAGCTTCAAAAAAGTCGGACACAGGTGAGAGTCAGGATTTGTTGCCAGAAGATTCGTTAGCTCAGCCTGAAGCGACATCAGAGGCGAAAACTGATGCGTTGCCTAATGCTGAAACATCCAAAGCTGATGAAACTAAATCTCCTGATGCACAACCGACTTCAACACCCAGCAGTACTTCCGAGTTAGTTCCAACAGATGGTGCTCCAAAATCTACCGAGGTGTCTGGAGCACTCGAAGATTATACAGTACAAGAGGGCGATACACTCATGAAGATTGCCTTCGAAACCTATGGTGATCTTTATCAGTGGAAAAAGATTTATGAATTAAACCGTGAAAAAGTGACAAATCCTAACGCGATTCCCAAGGGAACAGTTTTGAAAATAGAAAAATCTGGCTCCATAGTTTCTATTGAAAGAAATGGAGATAAATACCTCATAAAAAAGGGGGACACTCTCGGCGTTGTATCTGAAGACATCTATGGCACTAAAACAAAGTGGAAAAAACTTTGGGAAAACAACAAACAGCTTATACATGACCCTAACCGAATATTTGCCGGATTTTATCTTTACTACTCGATGAGTCCTGAAGAAAAGATCGATTCAGAAAAGCTAAAACAAAACAAGCCCATGCACATGGTGGACAACTACACTTCTCCTAGCCCAGGTGTTAGTTCCGTGGGTAGCGTCAGTGCCGGAACGCCTGCCATCCCCATTGATTTCTCAAATGCACCCCAGGCAAATGCTGGGTCTGCTGAGATACCATCGGACAGAAATCCCGCGACGAAATAGTGGGAGAAGTGAAGCATACGATCTTTTTTTATTATTCTAAAATAAGCATAAATTTATTATAACTTATTGATATTATATGTTTATTTATAAAGTTATTCATAACTTTTATTATTCATGTTATTATTCAGTTTGAGTACCCAATGAATAAGATTAGCCCCAAACAAGAAGACAGAGAAAATGCTTTAATTCGTTTTTTGAGATCGAGAGGAGTGAGCTCTGCAAAAGAATTACTGACTCACCTCGAAGTGAGTCAGCCAGTTTTGTCAAAATTAGTGTCTCAAATGAAAAATCGAATTGAAGTCCTAGGTCGACGACGATCAACCCTATACACAGCAAAGCGCCAGATTCGTGATTTGGAAAATCGTATTCCGGTTTTTCGAATTTCTGAGAGAGGAGAGTGTGAACCACTTGGAGAGCTCATCTCTTTTTATCCAAGTGGGTTCGCTTGGGTGTCTAAGAATGATCATGGGCTGTATGAAGTCTTTCCAGGCATTCCTTATTTTTTATCAGATTGTAGACCACAGGGCTTTTTAGGGCGAACATTTTCTAGATGTAATCCAGATTTGAAACTACCCACTCGGCTGATTGATTGGAGTGAAGATGATTATGCAGAAGCTCTTGCTCGTAGGGGCGAGGATTGTGCAGGAAATTTGATTGTCGGTCGTGAGTCATTTGAACGTTATCATAAAAAAATTCTCCAACCGATTGAACCTATACCCGAAAGAAATAAAATAAAATTTTATACAGCCGCAGCAGAAACTGCTCTAGAGGGAACTATTCCCGGCTCTTCAGCTGCTGGTGAACAGCCTAAATTTTCAGCTGTAGTAGAAACAGTTCGGGGAGTTGAACATGTTTTAGTAAAATTTTCTCCACGGTTTTCATTAAAAATGGCTGATTTTCAGGGGAGGCGTTGGGCCGATCTGCTCATTTGCGAAAGCATTGCTTTGAACATTTTATCAGAGAAAGGGTTTTTAGCTGCTCATTCGAGAATTTATGAAGGAGGAGAAAGAGTGTTTTTAGAAGTGACTCGGTTTGATCGAGTAGATTTGCGTGGGAGGGTGGGTTTGATTTCACTTAGCTCTTTGGATGACGAGTGGTTTGGACAAAGAGATAATTGGATTTCAGCTTCAGTGCGACTACTTGAAAGAGGAGCAATTACTTTGGAAGAAGCTAAACAGATTCGCTTTCTTTATTCATTCGGTGGATTGATTGCAAACTCTGATCGACATTTTGGAAATCTTTCATTTTTTTGGGAGCTGGGAGAAAAAAAAATACGCTTGGCTCCTATATATGACATGCTCCCCATGCTGTATGCCCCAGTAGAAGGGCAGAGAGTCGAAAGAGAGTTTGGAGTTGAACACCCAAAACCAGACGCAGTCGAAGAGTGGAATCAGGCTTTACCACTGGCTTGCAAATATTGGGAACGGGTATCTCATGACCAAAGAATATCAGAAGAATTTCGAGAGACAGCGAAAAAGGCGGAGAGAACCCTAAGACCAATAGCTCCACGTTAAAATGATCAACTATCTCCTCTGCCGCTGTGACATCTGCGCCACAGTCTCAATTGCCACTTTGCTCAACGAAGTTGCATAATCCCAATTAAGTCTTGAGGCAGTATCGGTCGTTTCGTGATAATGGCGACGATTCAGGTTTTGAAAATGGTTAATATGCTCATTGATCAAAATCACCGGAAATCCACTGTCTGAAAAAATAATTCCGTCAGTATTGTAAAGGTAACTTAAGGGATCAAATCTTTTTCGAACTTTTGGATGATATTTTTGCGCATGAGTTTTGGATGCCTCGAGTGCAAAATCAGCGATTTTTTCTGACTCGGGAGAGTCCCCTGGATTAATTTGAAACACTTTGTCTCCCTGTTTCGTA
>JAHFAB010000141.1 GCA_023250795.1 Bacteriovoracaceae bacterium | reverse complement strand
GGGGATGGTAGATGGGGAGTCAGACGTCATAAAATTTGGAGGTTTGATCGCAGAAAATGCCCACGAATTTGCCAATTCTGCCTGTGAGCTTTACGGGGTGAAAACGCTATGGCTCACCGCACAGAAAAATGGATATGAGATCTTAGACCGGTTTTATCATGAGGCTAAAAATACAGAAACCCTCCTTTCTGCCTTGTGTGCGTGCAAGGCAGAGCTCAAAGAGTTGAGAGCGAAAAACGTGATCGGTTCTATGCTTCAGCATCATTTGCACCAAAGTACAAAATACATGTCCAAGTGGATTGAGCTTAAAAACAGTGCTAAACTTTCATCATGCATCCCAAAGCCTATGGAATTTCTGACAGAGGAATCAAACCAAAATCCAACGAAGATTACTACTTGATGGACGAAGAGCTTGGGCTCTTCATTGTCTGCGATGGCGTGAGTGGGAACGTCTCTGGAAATTTTGCAAGCGAACTTTGTGCTCGAACGATTCGAGAGATCGTCTCAACACACCAAGTGTTGCTCATGAAATACAAAGCAGATCAGTCGCATGAAAACAGAACTCAGGTGATTACTTTGATTCAACATGCGATCCAAACTGCAAGCAGTAAGATTTATGACTTTACTAAAGTGGATGTTTTGAAAAAGGGGATTTGCACGACTGTAGAAGTTTTGCTCTTGATTCCTGATTACGCGATTTTAGGGCATGTGGGGGATAGTCGGATTTATTTGCAGCGGGGCAGTCAAGTCCACCAATTGACCGAAGACCATAAAGTTTCTCAAGAACTCAAAAAAAAGGGGATTTGGACCGCTGAAGATGCAAAGAGTAATCCTCATGCCGAGGTATTGACTCGTGTGGTGGGTTTACAGGAGTACGCTAATCCTGATTTATTAGAAATCGAACTCATGCCAGGAGATTTATTTCTACTTTGTACAGATGGTCTGACAGATTATCTCCATTTGCAAGAAATTCTAAAACAGAATCACTCTGAACTTTCGAGATTACCCAAAGAATTAGTGGAGCTTGCGAAAAAAAAAGGGGGAGCTGATAATATTACAACAGTGGTTGTGCAATTGGAAACTAAACCAGAGGCTTCAGCAGCACTCGATGCGATGAAAAAAGCTGAAATTCTAGGGAAAGTTCCTGTATTTCAATACCTTAATTATTTGGAAATTACAAAAGTCTTAAGTGTAGCAGAGGTCAAATCTTTTGCTAAAGGTGTCCTTCTCATGCAGGAGGGGGCTCATGAAAGCCAAATGCATATTCTGATTTCTGGAGCAGTCGAAATTCTAAAATCTTCTGTGGTTGTCGCGAAGAGGGAAAAAGGAGAGGTGATCGGCGAGATGGGTTTTTTTGATCAGGCTCCACGTTCTGCTTCGGTGAGGGCGGTTTCCCAGACAGATGTTTTGAGTATTTCGAGAAAAGATCTTCTTCCCCTTTTGAGGCGAGAAGGACAAATCGCTGTCAAATTTCTTTGGGCTCTCAACCAGCAACTCAACCAAAGATTGCGTTCTAGCACTGAAGATTTAGCAGGCCTGAGGGCTACAGTGGATCATTCGAAGTATCTCGAGGGGAGTGGTCATGCCTTGCAAATCATCCCCTTTACCCTAGATGAGACTTAAAAATGAAAACCTTATCTTTTATCAAAATGCATGGACTTGGAAATGATTTTATTGTCATTGACGATCTAAGTGCTCAAAAAAACACTCCGCTCACTCCAGAGCTTGCCAAGACTCTTTGTGACCGAAGATTTGGTATTGGTGCTGATCAAATTCTTTGGCTCAAACCGGCAAAGGGAGTGACGGCCAGGGCACCCACCGATGCTCGTATGGAAATTTTTAACTCCGACGGTTCTGTAGCAGAAATGTGCGGAAACGGAATTCGCGCTGTGGCTCTCTATCTCAAAGAGAACGCTCCAAAATCGCATAGTTCTGAATATAAAATCGAAACTCTTGGAGGTCTGATCAGAGTTGAGGTTTGTGAAAATGGAAATGTCAGGGTGAATATGGGTGTCCCCCATCTGGGGGCTGGATTTTCCGGGTCTGAACCTGAATCTATTACTGCGTTTGGGCAAAAATTTCAGTTCTATGAAGTCAATATTGGTAATCCTCATGCCATTATTTTTGTTCAAGATGTTGCGAGCTTTCCTGCAAAACGGTTTGGGCCCGAGATTGAAATGAACAAACGTTTCCCCGAAAGAACCAACGTAGAGTTTGTTGAAATTCTAAAATCTGAAAAATCACAAGCGGCACAGGTCAGAGTTTGGGAACGAGGCGCTGGGTTGACGTTGGCCTGTGGGACTGGGGCTTGCGCTGCAGCAATTGCAGTTTGTTGGGTTCAAAAAAAATACGAAGAAATTCTGATCCATCTTCCCGGTGGAACACTGAAGATGAACTGGGAGGGAGCTGGAAAACCCATAATGATGGAAGGGCCTGCGACAGAAGTTTTTCGTGGGGAATATACGGTAACTACCAATAATAAGTAGACCCAATCGCCCATAAAGAAGAGCTTGCTGTACTTCCTGAAAGTGAAAGAGCAAGATCTGCAAAATTAAGATCTAAAGATAGTAAATGTCCTCCTTTGAGTTTAAAACTCCAAGCAACTCCCATTGCAAGTTCACGAGTGGAAAGACTTAAGATGGAAACTCCATCAGTGATGGGGGAAAGCTTGAGATAGGCTGAGAGGGCGTCACCCTTTGCAAATTTTCTTTTGATGGCAGGATAGATTTGTGGACCGTATAGATTAGAGTAACCAAATTTATTCTTAGTGACAAACATGGTTGAATAGTATCCACCAAAGAGAAGTGACACACCCCAGGGTGAGGGGATCTGGGGGAAGTTATACCCCATACGAAAATTGACTCCTAAAAAACGAACAGAAGTGTCAGCGATATTTTGACTCAATCCCAAAAGAGTGACAAAGACACTTCCGCCGACAGTAAAAGCACCTGAAAAAACAGGTTTAAAATAACCCGTTTTGAGTGTCAAAGCTTGTATTGAAAAATCAGATTTTGCTGATTGTTTATAACTGAGTGATGTGAAGTCCATCCCGGTGGAGAAGGCATTTTCTTCTGGATTTTCAAGGGGGTTCCATCCGGGGAAGGGGATGAGAACTTTCACTGTTTCAATTTCTCCTAGGGGGCCCACAGCGGTGAGTTCAATTTGATTTTCTCGGCCTGCGAGGGGGATCTGCAGTTCAAAAAATCCACCTAAGTCTTCATCCCAGTCAATGTCTCCTTTGGCTGTCAAGTGAGAATGAGGAGAGAGATGGATTTTTTCGTCATTGTATATGAGGCTCCAATCTTTGAGATCTAATTGACCTTTGAGAATCGCAGTCGCTTTGAAAGAGTTTTCAGTTTTTTCCACTTTGATTTCTGGTTCATCAGAATCCCATTTGAGCCCTTCGAGGGCATAGAGGGGCGTTGAAAACCACAAAACCAGAAAACATAAAATTATAAAACCCCTTGTTTTAGTGTGCACTGTCTTCCATGATTTGTGCCGGGCCGCCCTCGTCCCAGATCACATGTAATTTATTATTAAAGCTAGAGGCACGCACTGTTCCAGCGGCGTTGGCTGTGTTTTTGTTTAACCCGTTTACCCCATTTCCGTCCTTGATACTCCAAGACGGAAAACTGTCATTTCCATTGTAGGCTGAAAGTCGCACTTGATAATTAGACGCTGCATTAATCTCCAACCAAACTAAATAAAGTACCCCGCTGTGAACGGTGAGCTGCGAGACAAATGCACTTTTTGTAGTGTCGTAGTTGAGTCCGTCCAATCCATTTCCGTCTATAAAAGTCCAAGATGGTGCGCCATCATTACCATTGTAAACGGCGACTCTCATTTGGCTGACACTCGTGCCGAACTCTCTCCAGTTCGCATAGAGTTTAGAGTTCAAAACTGAAAAATGAGGCATATTGGCCAGTTTTAGGACATTATGATTGACCCCGTTTACCCCATTCCCATCGACAAAAGTCCAGGTAGGGCTACTGTCGTTTCCATTGTAGACTGCCATACGAATTTGATTTGTTGTTCCATTGTCTTCGACCCAGGTGCAATAGAGCTTAGAATTAAACACAGTGACCTCAGGGAATTGTGCATCTTTTGTGCTATCTTTATTGATCCCGTTCACTCCATTGCCATCGACAAAAGTCCAAGTAGGGCTGCTATCGTCCCCATTATAAACGACCATTCGGATTTGGCCGTTGGTGCCCCCATTGAACTCTTTCCAAGTGAGATAGAGCTTTGAGCTAAAGACGCCAGGCTGTGGGTCCGTTGCGTCTTGGGTAGAGTCTTTGTTAATGCCATTGACCCCATTGCCATCCACCAAAGTCCACGTGGGAGCGCTGTCATTGCCATTGTAAACCGAAGCTCTTATTTGTTGTTTTGAACCGTTATACTCGTTCCATGTAATATAGAGTTTCGAATTAAAAGAGACAAGCTGTGGATAATAGGCATATTGGGCTGTATTTTTATTAATTCCATTAGCTCCATTCCCATCAACCATGCTCCAACCAGGAGCAGAATCATTTCCGTTGTAAACTGAAATTCGAATCTGAGATTTGACCGCGGCATCGTATTCGTACCATGCAGCATAGAGTTTAGAGTTGAAACTTGTAAGCACAGGGTAGTTTGCGGCTTTCGAAGTGTCTTTGTTAATGCCATTGGCTCCAGAGCCATCTGTGAAAGCCCAAGTGGTAGGATCAATCGGCGTTCCAGTCGTAGAAGTAGGAGTGGGTGTGATGGTGTCGCTCAAAGAAGATGTGTCTTTAACCCCTTTGAGCGAGGGACGACAAGAGACCGCTAGCGCTAGAAAAATCGCCAAAATACGAAGTAGAACAAAAGAACGTTTCACTTCTATCATATCGAAAGAATTGATGTTTTTATTTAAATGTTTTTTTTGTTATTTGTATAAAAAAATGAAATTCGAGCGTTCTCTTTAGTGGTGATAAACGGGACGTCATATATTGATTATTATAATAAACGATATATGACGTCAACTTAATGTTATTAAGTCAGGTCTCTCTCTTCATAGCTAAAAAGCGAAAGACTTTATACCCCGCTGTTGCAGCAGTGTACATGATGCGACGTATAGTGTCGTAGTGAACTCTCTTGTCTGCCTGGATGGCTAAAAATCCTTCGAACGGTAAAGGTTTTCCTTGGGCATCTCTGGCTTGGGATTTTGTTCTCAGGAGTTCAGCTTTTCCCCGGGCTTTCATAAGTGCGTCATAAAGAGGAACAATTCTCCTCCCGCCTTCGTCCAGATCGGTCGTTTTGATCGAGTAAGTTCCGTCCGTACTTCCCACAGAAGCAGCTGTCTGAATAAAATCTAAAATTCGGTTGTTTTCAAACGTCATGCCCTCAGGGGTAATGATGACTTGGAGGCTATCCGGCGGAATGTCGGGAGAGCCCGAGTAAGGAAGTTTGATCCCAGGCACGGTCGTAAAGGCATTGGTGCTGACGGCGTAGCTTTTCAACAAAAAGACGACAATAATGACCAAAATATCCATCATGCTCGTGAGCTGGAGATCAAATGCATTGGAAATACGTCTCCTCATCCTGCGGCCTTTGATGGATCGGTATAAGCTCATCTCAGCTATCTCCTAAAAGGTTTCCGAAAACCACTTCGGGAAATAAAAGTTTCATGGGCTCGTCGTTTCCTGTTTTTTCATTTTTCTTAAAGAGTGCGGGATCAGTGGCATCGAGTAGGCGTACAATATCCATCGTAGCCACCAAAATATCGTACGTGGCTCCAGGATAGGGAACGAGAACGATCTTTGTCTCTTTGGGAAATTTCT
>JAHFAB010000140.1 GCA_023250795.1 Bacteriovoracaceae bacterium | reverse complement strand
AAAAATCGAAAAAACAAGTCGAATTGGAAACGGGAAGGTAAGATGCACTCTTCAGGATTGTAAGATTTGTGAAATAGATTTTACTCAATAATTCATGAGTGATTTTTATGGTTCTTCAGGCTATTGAGTGCCCGGTCTTCTCATCCTCATGCTCACACCTGCTTTGAGCCCTGACCCAGACAGCTCGCTCTGTCTCAGCGGAGCAGTGGCGACTCTAGGCTTCAAGCGGGTTTTGAACTTTGTGTTGAACTTCAGCTGGCTGAAGTAAACTGTCTTCGTGGCTTGAAGTTCTTTTGGGGTCTTTTTGTAAAGACCGTTTTTGTTCTTTTTCGTTCATTTCCTCCTGGCCTACCTGCTCCGTCCTCATCCCCTCTGTAAGCCTGATACTTCGCTTCTCCTGTCTCCGAGCGATTCTCTGAGCTTTCCTCATAGGATCAATCCGGTCCAACATATAGTCAGACATCATATGAAATAACTCCTGGTAGCTCGGACTTGGGTTTTGATGAGCCGTCAGGTCTTTTATCTCCTTCAATTTTTTCATCAACTCTGGATCAGCGTTGAAAAAAACACCGGTCAAATCATCAGATAATTTTTTCTCTGTCTCTGGTTTTGCGGCTGTCTGCAATTCAGGAAAGTGCTGATGAAGGATCGCCTCGGTCTGTTTCTTAGATTTCCCTTTTACTTTCTCTAGAAGATTTTTTTTATCTTCCGAACTGACTTTGATCTTCGTTTTTCTCTTTTTAGCCTTACATGCACTTTGAACCATACTCAAAGTGGTCATGCTCAGTTCCCCCGTTTCTATAGCCTGTTTGATTTCCGGAAGTTCATCTACAATATCTAGAGTGTTTAGGCGGTAATAAGCTGCAGCTTCTGAGTATTTCAGCTCCACAATACAAAAAGTAAATAAAGAAGCATACCCCATCTCTAGATGGAGACTCCTGAATCGAATCTCTCTTAGAAAAGCGATGACTTTCAGACTCAGAGTTCTTTCTTGCGAAACCAGGATCTGGAGTTCTGCCAAAAGCTCTGCGTTTGTATAGTGTTTGAGTGAGATGTTTTCCATATTAAGCCCTTTCTGATTTTATTTTGTTTAGTTGAAACACATGAAGGGTTACTACTAGAATAAAATTATAAAATCAATAAAAACTCTTAAAAAAAGCGGTTATTTTTTAAAAATATAAAAAATATCTACATGAAAAAATGGACTCTCAAGAGACTTGAGATGGAACGCCACACTCTGCGCGTGGAGTTATTCATACCGAGTTTTGTACTCCTAAATCAGACGAGCCACTCAACTCCACAATGGAGCGATCACTACCTAGCTGCTAATAGCGTCGCAAGTACTTTGCCCCAGCCAGTGGCTTGGTCAAAGTTCATTTGTTTATATTTTTCCGCGTAATAGCTATAGTCGCTACTCGAAGAGGGAAGCCATATCGCTAGTCCACCTGCACTCGAGTAAGAAGTGGTATCTGCATTAGCGATCACCATTTGGCTAGCAGCTGTTTTTACAAGAGCGTAAATGTCTCCACTCAGAGCGGTGATGTTTGATTTTTCTAATTTATTCATAAAATCAAACAAATCTACGTAGTCGCTATAGTAAAAGCTCTGAGCTGCTTGTCCTGCGGTCACGACTTTTTTGCGATCACTGCTGCTTAGTTTGCTCAAGGCTTCTCCTAGTGTTTTGACCGCTTCTTGTACTGCGCCTAGTTTGCTCAGATCAAAAGAGGAAAAAGTCACCTGAGATGAACCGTTGACTCCGCCCTGATAGGATTTTACGTACTCTGTGGTCAAGATCTTTCCAACATCAGCTGCCGTTGCGCCTATTTTTTCTGACCAACTTTTGAGAAACGTATTATAGGGCCAACCAGCTCCTGGCTCAGTTTCCTCAGATCCGACTGAAACATCTACTGAGTCAGCCATTTCTGAAGCCACTTCTGCCATTGCCATTAGACAGGCGTCACTCCCATAGACATCGATCTTATGACCTATAATAGTAGCACCCTCTTTGAGTGCTTGACCGAGCTGTTTCGTCGTCATGAAGTTTCCGGTTTCGTCATCCCAGCTAATGTCATTTGGAGCATAGGGTGGTGTAAAAGAACCAAAAGGGCTCATGAGTGAACTGATATTATGCCATCCACTTCCATGGTCCCAAACATCCACAAAGTAATGTTTTGCAGGGTAATTTGCTGCACCCCATTTGATAAACTCTATGAGTGTCTTGTAATCCCCCATGTCTACTTTGCCCATGTCCTGAATAACCGGAGAGGTTACAAGGTTCGTATTAGTATCTTTTTTTACTAATAGTCGTTTTGTGGTTTTATTTTCAGAACTTGCCCATTGGACCACTACATTGATTTGATCTGTAGAGCCCACTTCTTCCATTTGATTGATGTTGAACTTTCCATAGGAATCTAAGCTGTTTTTTCCATTGAGATAGACTAGAAATGTCCATTCTTTTGGGCTCTCAGCACGAGCCGAGCTACCGACACCCATTGTTAAAAATATGAAACCCAGAACAAGTAATGAGGCCTTCGAATTGCGCATAAATCTCCTCCTTGAGCCACGCATAGCCAGTTTTTAAGTAGATTTGATTTGCCAACCTTGGTGAACCAATTCTACTTCGTTTTAAATACTGCTTCGAAATAGCGTATCACGTTTATATTAGAACACAATAGGGGTATAAAAAATAAATATTTATCTGAGGTGTAGCAATATTTACTATTGAGGGGTGTCTGGGACGCACATCCATTATATATTTATTTTTTTCCAACACAAAACTCACATAAACTGACGCAGTTTTCAGATTGGGCATTTCTAAAATATTCGGTTAATCCTTTTCTTCTGCAAGCATTTGTTTTTAAAAATAAATAAGTATTGTAGAGCTCTCTTTTTTTTCTCTTTGAGTCTTTTGTCATCCATTCTAGTAGGCGAAAATCTTCTTCATCCCAAAAAACTGTTGCATAATCCAGGCGGGTGCCTCTCCCCACTCTACCAATGCATTGTGTGAGAGCCAAAAGTGATGGAGGTGCTTGCCAGAGCAATACCCAGTTCAAATGGGGGTAGTCCATCCCCATACCAAAGGCAGAAGTTGCAACGATCACTTTTATTTTCTGTTGCATTACTCGATTTTCAATTGAGAGCCGTTCCTCTTTGCTCATCCCGGCGTGATAGGGCTGTACCGCGTGCCCTTGAGACGATAAAAGTCTAGAAATTCTCAAGGTTTCTTCACGGGTTGAGACAAAAACTATCCCGGAGTCTGGATGTTTTCCAATCCAGTTTAAGAGAGCAAATGTTCTTTCTGTCCAGGAAATTTTTTGAACAGTTAAATACAAACTCTGTGGGAGTTCAAACCCTCCCACTTCCTTAAAGGGAGAAGAGAGACTTTTTTTCAAAAATTCTTTTGCCAAACCAGGCAAAGTCGCGGTGAGCCAGAGGCTTTTCTGGATGGAAAACTCATGAAAAATTTCAGGGATTTTTTGAAAAGCAGGCCTAAAGTCTTCCCCCCACTCCCAAAGGCAATGACATTCGTCAACGACTAAAAATGTAGGTTTCCATGCTTTGAGTTTTTGTACAAAGTTTGAAAAAAGGAGGGATTCCGGACTGAGGATCCGGATTTCATCCAATAACCCCAGTGCTTCTAGCTTTCTTTTTTGTTGTCTGGCCAAAGCCACCAGGGGAGTGAGGAGGATTGATCGAGGTCTATATTCTTGGATATATCGTTCATAAATAAGGCTTTTTCCAGATCCAGTAGGAGCGATGCAGAGTACATTTCCTGGGGTTTTCAGTTCTTCTAACGCTTGTTTTTGAAAGGGTCTTAACTCGAACATCCCTCATGGAGATGCAGGTTTTGTTCCACTGATTTGAACCTAAGGTAAACCAGACCCCCTAAGGCACCACTGAAAAGTTGAACCAGTGCAAAAAGGCTAAAAATATCCGCTCCTCTCTGGGATCCTAAGAGAAGAAAAAGCCCACTAAAAGCCATATGACCTGTCCCAATCCCAGCTGGCATGACCGGAATTGCAGTCACCAAGAGTCCGAGAGGCACAATGATAAAAACTGAAAATGAGTCCACTTGAACATCTCCCAGGGCATGAGCAAAAGAGATGCACGCCCAACAAACAGTCAGGTGGATGAACACAGAAAGTAAAACGACGCGTAAGACCGTCATTCGATGAGAATGGTAATGCCTGAGTCCCTGATAAATACGAGTCAATGAACCTGCTCTAGGAAACTTGCGTTCCAGTTTTCGAAAAGCTAAAAGTACAGGATCATGGTGTTCTCTCACTAAAAATAAGTATGCATAAAAAACAAATACACAAAGGGCTGCAATAAAAAGAAGAGCATGGATAGCTCTTAGCAATGGAGAGCCTTCCAGGGACTGATAATGTAGGGTGAATGCTCCAGCCGATACGAGAACCAATGCAGAAAGTCCTGATACCCGGTCGAAAAGTATGCTTCCAAAAGCGGGGCCTCTTTTGCCTGGGGCTTCTTTAGAAATGTAGAGAGCTTTGATTAAGTCTCCACTCACCGCTCCAGGAAGTGCAATGTTAAAAAACTGACCAATAAAATGAAGCTGTGTCGTTCTTGCCCAATTGAGATGGATGTCTTGTGCTCTTAGTAACCACTGCCATCGGATGATTCCCAAAAAAGTCAGTCCAAAAAGAGCGAGCATGGCAGGTAAACTAAACTCCCACTGCGAAATGGCTCGCTTTGTTGCATCAATTGAAATAAATCCTTTTTTAGCTAAAAAATAAAAAAGAACTCCTACGAAGAGAAGTTTGAGTGAGGTTTTTATATAAGAAAATGTTTTCTCTGGAGGTTCTTTTTTCATAGTTTTAAAAAATTTCCAAAAATGGTTTGCCCTACTTTAGGGTCAAAAGGATTTTTAGGCCCTTTCTTAGAGTCATCTTTCTTTTCAAACTGTGCAAGTATTTTTACGGCATCTTCTAATCCTTTTTCTGGATGGAATTGGATTCCAAAAACAGGTCTTCCCTCTAATTGAAAAGCTTGGATCTCACAGTCTTTTGATTTAGCAAGACTTTTCGTCCCTGGAGGGAGACTGGAAACTTCGTCTTTATGAATAGAGAAAGAATAAAACTTCCTGGGTAGTCCCTCAAAAAGCTTGGAGGGGGTGGTTTGTTCGATTTCAGTCCATCCCAGTTCTGGAACAGCACTTTTCCTGACAAAGTCAATCCCACCAAGAGCTCGCGATAAAATCTGGTGTCCGTAACAAACACCTAAAAATGGTTTGCCTTCATTCAAAAAGGATTTGATAAAATTTTCTTCGTGAGAGATCCAAGTGGCATTTTCCAGTGCGGATGTTTTTGAGCCAGAGACGATCAGTCGGTCAAAATATTTCACATTTTGTGGAAGATCGTCTTCAGGGCCGCGTCTGACATAAACAGTCGCTCTTGGGGCTTGGGCTGCAAACTTTCGCAGATTTTTAGAGCCCCACGAATCTAAATCAATATTATTATCAATGATTAGAATCCGCATTTTGAATTTTGGCCTCACTTAAGTACGCATATTTCAAAAACATACTGTGTGCAGAATTGACAGAAATAATAAAACCCGGCAAGCCGTCCAGAAATCCTAATTTTAGAAAATAAGTATCAAAAAATTTGAAAATCGGTTTCACAATTAGTTTTAACACGCTCGCAGATTGATCTTTTTGCATCAAATCCAAAGAACCTAATTTGGAAAAATTCAGATTTGTCAAAATCTGGTCATGAATTGTGGGAAAAGAGTAGTGGAGAATGGGGGCTTTTAAGGTTTTTACATCCCCGTTTACGATGAGTTCTTCGTGAACGGTTGGT
>JAHFAB010000139.1 GCA_023250795.1 Bacteriovoracaceae bacterium | reverse complement strand
CCCTATATTTTAACAGATACTTTAAAAGATAAATAATTTTAAAAACATAACCACTCAACCCACTAAAAACTAACCGGTTACTTGACAGATCGAAAAGCAATTGTTTTACTTCTGGAAATGAAATCACATTCTATATTAGCTGTTGGTTCACTTGCATTTGACTCCATTGAGACTCCGGCCGGGAAAGCCCAAAGTGTTTTGGGGGGTTCAGCAAATTATTTTTCCGTGGCGGCGTCTTTTTATTCGCCCGTGCAAATTGTGGGAATAGTGGGGGATGATTTTCCAAGACCTCACTTAGAGCTCTTGGAAAAACGCAAGATAGATACGAGTGGAGTAAAAACCGTACCTGGGAAGACGTTTCACTGGGTAGGCTCTTATGATAAAAATCTGAACGAAGCAAAGACCCTTTCGACGTTCTTAAACGTTTTCGAACATTTTGATCCGATGCTGAGCGAAGATCAACGCAAAGCTACTTATTTATTTTTAGGCAATATCGATCCAGAGTTGCAACAAAAAGTGATGAATCAAGTCAAAGACCCTGAGCTGATTGCGTGTGACAGCATGAATTTTTGGATTACTGGAAAACCAGAGGAACTGAAAAAAACACTCAAACGCGTGGACATTCTCTCTATTAATGAGGGGGAGGCGTACTTACTTTCAGGTCAAAAAAATATCATCAAGGCGGTAGATAAAATTCAGGCGATGGGTCCGAGCGTCGTCATTGTCAAAAGAGGAGAGTACGGCGCCATTCTTTTCACAGGGAAGAATATTTTTCTAGCGCCCGCATTTCCAGTCGAAACTGTGGTTGATCCCACAGGAGCGGGAGATAGTTTCGCTGGTGCTTTTATGGGTTATCTTGCCGAAGCCCAGGTGAGAAGAAGCTTAGCAAAGCAAGATCCTAAAAAATGGGATGATGTTTTGAGGCGCGCAGTTCTGGCTGGTTGTGTAATGGCAAGTTTTACAGTCGAAGATTTCAGTATGCACCGCTTGCTCAAGCTTAATCATAAAGAACTAGTTGCTAGGCAAAATGCATTGATGAAGATGATTGAGGTCTAGAGCCTGAGGGGCTTAGTTCTCAGTACATCCATATATCTGGTAGACAATCCGAGTGGCTCTTGGCGGAGGCCCAGCCCATGCGTTGTCGACTCCAGAAATATTACAGAGATAAGTTTTGCTCTTGTCTAGGTTATCATCAAAATAACTGGCCACAGATTCGTTAGCGGGCAGAAGCTGAATCCAAGTCCATGGCTTAGTCATGGCTTCTTTTTTAGTAATAATCCCCCAGACCTCTGCTTGATGGCTTATTTCATAAATATCTATTTTTACCAGACTATAACCAATCAATACTCTTTGTGTCTGTGTTGCAAAGCTGGTTATAGGCACCAATATCAACAGCAAAACTAGATTTAATTTTCTCATGACAACCCCCTTAATGACAGGGGTCCTTGTAGCAGGTCCTTATTTTAAAAGCAATTACCAGATTCTTTCTACTCCGTACCGATCAAAAGCTCTGTCACCACTAATCAGGGCCATTCCTTCATGTTTTGCTTGTGAAAGAAGAAGGCGATCAAATGGATCACGATGGTGCAAGGGCAATGAACCTAGTCCAATGATGTGCTCAATTAATACCGGGAGAACAGATAACCCACCAGAAGTGATTGAGGACTGAATGATTTCTTGTAAAGATGCTTTGAGTTGTAATTTTCCGATGTTGATTTTAACAGCCATTTCCCAAAAACTAACTATGCTTATAAAGATTTCTGCTTTAGGATTTTCTACTGCTTTGTTGGCTTTGGGGCTTAGCTCTGGGTCTTGCTCGAGAAGAAGTAGATAAGCTTGAGTGTCCAAAAGATATTTCACATATATTCCTTAAAATCTGGAGGCGTTTCGTTAAAGTCTTTTGACATAGATATTTTACCTTTAAACATTCCTAGTAATTTTTTTCTGTCTGGCTGTTGAACTAATGTGAGTTTCACAAGCGGTTTATCTCGGTTGGCAATGATCACTTCTTCTCCATTGAGTGCTTGTTGAATCAGTTTAGATAATTGGGATTTGGCTTGATGTATTGTGTACTTCTTCATAATTTTTCATCGAACCTCGCAATCTCATCTCTAATAATAGCTAATTATATTAGCTAAGTCAAGTTTTTTAGCTAATATAATTAGTAATAAAAACTAATAGTTAACTAAAGCCGAGGGAAAGCCTTATTTCTTTTTGGCTTTTTCTATCATTTTAGTCGTACTTCGCCCCTCAATGTAGGGCAGGGAGCGCACTTTGCCACCCCAGGACAGGACGTCTTCTGAGCCTATAATTTGCTCAGGCTTCCAGTCTCCCCCTTTGACTAGGACAAGCGGCTTTAGTTTCTGTATGAGTTTTTTCGGAGTTTCTTCTGAAAACCAGGTGACAAAATCGACCGCTTCGAGGGCGGCCATGACTTCGAGCCTGTCTGCTAAAGGATTAATTGGTCGAGTGGGGCCTTTGAGCTTACGAACTGACGAGTCGCTATTGATAGCGACGATGAGGTGAGTTCCCAGTTTTTTTGCTCGTTCGAGATAGGAGACATGCCCTTTGTGAAGGAGATCAAAGCATCCGTTTGTGAAGACGGGTTTTGCTCTCTTTAGTTTTTTTAGAATAGTTTTTAAACTTGCTGGAGATTTTATTTTTGATTTCAAGAGTCTCATTTTTAGAATCGCGCGATTTCTGTGGGTTGTAAATCTACGGCAATATCATGCCAGCAACGTTTATTTTGTCTAAACAGGGCCCATGCCAAACCCATTCCACAAAATAAGACACTGATTAAGAAAAAACAGGCTCTCCAAAAAATCGTTCCTGGTTTTCCTTGGAGGTAGAGGCTAAAAAGCTTTTTCCCCAAACTTGTACCAAAGGCTACTTCCTGTGCTGTCACCAATGCCCAATTAAACAAAAGCAAAAAAGAAGTCGACCAAAACACAGTTGATATGAGAACGAGTCCAGGTGTCATCAAAGTATCTAAATCTAATTTCTGTCTCCAAAAAATAAAGTAGAGGACGCCCAACCCGAGTAAAAAATTTGCTCCCATGTCTATGATGTAGGCCGAAACTCTTTTGAATAAATAACCTATCCCAAAAGTAAACTCGATTTTCGAAATGATTTTCTGTGGCTGTGATTGCGGCTGTGACTGCGGAGGTTGTAGGGGGGACTTAGGAATGTAGGGTTTTGGTGCGGTGTTTACCTGTCTTACAAATTTTGGCACCCCTGCGCTGACTGCTCCTGTGCCCCTAGAGGTGGGAGGGTATTTTTTAGAAATCGGCGTATAGGGTAGGCCCTCGGAAAAAGGGTGAAACCCGAGCCCTTGATTGAGGGGCTTGAATTTGATTTCCGGTTTCTTATGATCTGATTCCATACCTCCTCTCACAGTTCTTCATAAAGAAGAGACTGTCAAGAATTTCTGTAATCGGTCAGTTTTGGTTCTTCAGAAGCGCGCCCTGTTTTTTGTTCCATAAACTCCGCTCCGAACCATTGCGTGGCTCTGTAAAGGTTATGGGCTGTGCAAACGAGTTCGATATTTTGCTCTGAACTGTCCTGGCTAATGGCATAAGGAATCACATGATCGAGCTGGAGTCTCCTTGTTTCATCACACCTGTGGCCGGTCTCCAGATCTACGTGTTCGCAACGACTTTGGGCTCTGACCCAGACGGCGCGTTCTGTTTGAGCGGAGCAGTGGCGACTTGGTTTTGCAGCCTGGTTTACTTTCACCGTTGAAAGTTGCCCCATGTCATCTGCCTTATTAGCTGCGTTCGGCCAAGCTGTGCCCATCTCCTCTCGGTGTTCCCCTTTTTCTCCATTTTTTAACTCCTCGGTTTTTTGGGCCTCATCTTTTTTTCGCAGTTCTTTCTCCCACATTTTCTGGGCCATTCGCTTTTCCATTTTTTCAGCTTTCCGTACAGGGTCTATGCCATCCAACATGTAATCTGCCATGAGCTCTACCAACTCCTCATAGCTTGGACAGGGATGCTTGTGCGCATTGAGATCTTTGAGCCTTTTTAGTTTCTCCATAAGATCACTTCTCATGTTTAAACGGACCTCTACTTGGCCCTCCCCACTGGGTCCCACTTGGCGCACTCTCTCAGGCTTTAGCGCCTCTCGTATTTCTGGAAAATGCTCAGCTAATATTTTTTCAGTTTGTTTTTTAGACTTTCCAACGATCTCATCCAGTAGTTTCTTTTTTTCTTCCAAGCCAACACTCACTTTGGTTTTTCTCTTTTTTGCATTACAGGCACTTTGAACCAAGCTCAGAGTGGCAATGCTCAGTTCCCCCGTTTCCACAGACCGTTTCGCCTCTGGTATTTCCTCTATCATTTTGAGTGCGCCGGTTCTGTGATAGGCCATGGCCTCAGAATACTTTAGTTCTTTGACACAAAAGACAAAAAGGGATGAGTGCCCTCGTTTTAAATAAAGTTTCCTCAGTTCAATTTCTTTTAAAAACAACAAAACCCTGAGACTCAGAGTTCTTTCTTGTGAAACCAAGATCTGAAGTTCTGCTAAAAGCTCTTCATTTGTATATTTTTTGAGAGATGTATAGTGTTTAAGGGAGATGGTTTGCATAAAAAAAACCCTTTCTGATTGTATTTTTTTAATTAAGACACATTGAATTTTAACTACTAAAACAAAACCATAAAATCAAGAAAAAAACTCTAAAAAAGCTGTTATTTTAAATAAAAAAAATAAAATATCTACAAAGATTTGAGTGGGTAGAGATCCAGTTTTTATCTCCTGGCTTTTATCCTCCAACATTTATCCCGCCCACGCTTCACGTCCATGCCCCCCACTCAATCCACTAAAAATTGACAGGTCAAGAATTTCTACGCTGTAAGTAGCCATTGATCAGGCTGACTGAGTACACGGCTGCAGTTTCAGCTCGTAAAATCAGAGAGCCAAGATTAACGCGTTCGAGAGATTGCCGGCTTAACATTTCTCTTTCTACTTGGCTCCACCCACCTTCTGGACCTATGAGTGTGTGGAATGCCGTTTTATCGCCCATTTTTTCTAGTGCGTTTCCAATAAACAGCCCCCCTCTCTCTACGCATTTTTCGTCTGCCCAAAACCTCACGGCATGGAGAGCAATAGGTGAAATAAAAAGTTCTTCGAGGCGCATTGGTGCAAGAATTTCCATCCTTTTCAATCTTCCACATTGTTTGAGAGCCTGGTCAGCGATTTTCTGCCACCGCTCCAAAAATACTTCAGCCCCTTTTTTTTGAATTTGTACAACGCAATGGTCAGTCAGAACAGGAATCAGGGTTTTGACGCCCAGCTCCACCATTTTTTCGATACTCCAAGACATTGCGTCGTTTTTTAAAATGGCAAGCTCGACCGTGATATCTAAAATTTGCAAATCAGAAATGGGAGCACACTCTTTTTGTATTTCTAAATAAACTTCCTTTCCCATAAACTTGAGACTGGCAAATACGGTGTTCCCTTCTCCATCTAAAACTTGGACGATATCTCCACTTCCTAGGCGCAGGACTTTGAGGGCATGCGTTTTTTCAGATTCAGGAAGTTTTACTGGCTTAGAGGGCCTCGGCAAGATTTTGCAAAGTATTTTTTTAGGTACCATGATCTGTTTCCTTTAACACCGTGAGCGGTTCAAGTGCACCTTTTAAAGATAGTTCTTGAGTGTCAAAATCTTTTGCAAACTCTTTCCGTACTAAGAGTGCATTATTCCAAAACCAGAGGGGAAAGTAGGGGAGATCCTCTGCCATTTTTACTTGCGCTTTTTTTAATAGGGCCTTTCTTTTTTCAAATCTAGATTCTTGCATCGCCTGATCTAGTAAGCGATCCATC
>JAHFAB010000138.1 GCA_023250795.1 Bacteriovoracaceae bacterium | reverse complement strand
TCACTTCGTCTGCGACTTCTGCAATGACTCCTAAGTCGTGAGTGATGAGAATCAATCCCATTCCAACTTTGGATTGAAGCTCTTTGAGAAGTTCAAGGATTTGGGCTTGGATCGTAACGTCCAAAGCAGTAGTGGGTTCATCAGCAATGAGTATATGGGGATTACAAGAAAGAGCCATGGCGATCATCACTCTCTGGCGCATACCACCCGAAAGTTGGTGAGGATAATCATTAATTCTTTTTTCCGGTGCTGGAATACCCACCAACTTCAACATTTCGATGGCTTTGTTTTGAGTGTCACTTTTAGAAAGTTTTTGATGGAGCTTAATAGTTTCTCGAATTTGATTTCCAATTGTAAAAACAGGATTGAGGGAGGTCATCGGTTCTTGGAAAATCATAGAAATTTCGTTCCCACGGACCATGCGCATTTCCGAAGGAGAATAGGTCAAAAGATCTCTCCCTTTATAGAGGATTTCTCCACCCACAATCCGGCCTGGAGGATTGGGGATGAGTCGCATAATCGAAAGACTGGTCACACTTTTTCCACAGCCAGATTCGCCTACAATGCCTAGAGTTTTTCCTTTATAAACATTAAAGCTGACGTCGTCGACGGCCTTCATTTCTCCTTCGTCTGTGAAAAAGGAAGTTTTTAGGTTTTTTACCTCAAGAATTTTTTCTGATATTGAATTCATGACAAATGCCTCATTTAATTTTTGGATCCAGCGAGTCTCGCAGGGCATCGCCTAAAATATTGAGAGCTAAAATCACAAAAAACATTGCAATCGAAGCTCCAGCCAATTGCCACCAAACCCCGCGCGCAAGCTCCATTTTTGCATCATCGATCATGACACCCCAGCTGGGTTGACCCTGTACACCCAGACCTAAAAAGGAAAGGATGACCTCAGCTTTGATGGCGGACATGAATTGAATGGACAGATTAATAATCACAAAATGAAAAACATTGGGAAGAATGTGTTTAAAAATTTTAGAAAAATGAGAAGCCCCCAAGCTTTCTGCGGCTAGAACATATTCTCGAGTTTTATGTTTGATAAATTCTCCTCGGATCACACGGGCTAGACCAATCCAGGCTGTTACACCTAGGGCAAAGTAAATTGATGTCAGTCCTTTTCCTAGTACGTAGGTGATGGCGATGAGGAGTATAATATTGGGAATCGAAGAAACAGTGGTATAAAACCACACGACGAGTTCATCTACCCATCCTCCAAAGTATCCAGCCAACGCACCTAAAACGATGCCAATGGGGGTGCTCATCAGAGCAGAAACTAATCCTACACTCATTGCAATTCGGGTTCCATGTATGACTTTGTAAAAAACACTGCGTCCAAAAATATCTGTGCCAAGCCAGAGCTCGAGAGATATGAAACTAGGTGGCTCATATCCTTTTCCCACGGTTTTATCCCAAGGAGTTGCAATCCAGCCGATTTTTGCAAGTACAGCTACTAGCAAATAAAAAACGACAATGTAGAGGCAGTAAATCCCTGTTTTATCTTTTTTGAGACGGTCATAACTATCCATCCAAAGGCTTCTTCCTTTTATGGCTTTGGTATTCATTCTAAACTCACTCTCGGGTCTACCAGAGTATAGAGTATATCCGTCACCATATTTCCCAATATAAAGAGAAGAGAAATCAGAGTGGACATGGCTTTGATAACTGGGAAGTCGCTGTTGTGAACTGCATCAATGGTGATGCTTCCAAGGCCAGGTATACCAAAAAAACTTTCGAGCAAAAATGATCCTAAGATCAGAAGTGGAATTTCAATCACGACATTCGTAATAATCGGAACCATGCTGTTTTTTAAAACATGTTTGAAAAAAACTCTAGGCTCATTAAGTCCTTTAGCTCTTGCTGTTCGAACATAATCCTGATTGGTTTCCTCTAAAATCGCAGTTCGAAAAAAACGGACGTCATAACCTAAGCTCACAGCTATCCAAATGAACATGGGCATGAGTAGATATTCTAATCGATCTGGCCAGGTAGTTTCATAGCCAGAGATCGGAAACCACCCTTTTTTATAGGCTAGGAAATATTGCCCAAAGAGAATGTATGCAAGACTGGGAAGACTCATCCCAAAAACGCACCCAAAGACAAAGACTTTATCAATCCATTTTCCTCTGTAGTACGCTACCAGTAAGCTAATCGATATCGCAAGTAGAGTTCCAAGAAAAAATGCGGGGATTGCAAGTGAGAGGGAAGGGGCAATACCGTTAGAAATCATCTCGCTGATTCTTTGTCTTGTGGCGTAACTTCTTCCATAATCAAAGGTGGCAATTTGTTTGAGGTACTCAAAGAACTGGATGTATTTCGGTTGATCAAACCCGTATTCGTGGCGAATTTCAGCAATGAGTTTTGGATTGGCATGTTTCCCAAGCATTTGATAGGTGGGATCTCCTCCCACCATGTTAAACAAAACAAAAATAATGAGAGCGACCCCAAAAATGATGGGGACCGTAGAAAACATTTTTCTGATAATATAAATCCACATGACTATTTTTTATTGCCAGGCTTTAGAGTGGGATCCACTCGGTAATATTTTGCCTTTGAGTGTTCAAAATCATTGGGTTTCAGATTTTTTATCCAAGGGTGGGTAAGAGTGTAGGTGATTCTGTGGGCTCCAAAAATCCAAGGACTATCTTCGACTAGGATTTTTACCATTTTCTTATAAATTTCTGTTCTCTCGGGGTTATCAGTCAGAGTCAGAGATTTTTCATATAACTTGTCAAAATCAGGATTAGAATAATTAGAGTCATTCGGGCCAGGAGAGGCATTTTTGCTATAAAAAAGTTGCAAGAAATTTTCAGCATCTGGATAGTCTGCTAACCAAGCAAAACCCCACATCTGACCTTTTTTGTTTTTAATAGCACCCTGAAACTCAGGCCAAGAAGAAGTGCTCACTTTGAGAGTGACCCCAATTTCAGAAAAGGATTTCTGAGTAAACTCTGCAAATTGCCTAGCTGTGCTGTCTGCAGTGTTTAAGTACTCAATGGGGGGGAGTCCTTTTCCTCCAGGATATCCAGCTTTTGCCAATAATTCTTTTGCTTTTTCGAGGTTGTAGATTCTGTACGGATTACGAATGAGAGGGTCATATCCAGAAAGCCCTGGGGGAATGGGGCCTTGTGCATTAATTGATCGAAAATTGTAAAAAAGTTCGTTTATTTTTTCTTGATTATGGGCAAGGCTCAGTGCTTGTCTCAAGAGTTTATTTTTCCCAATGAGGGGATCAGCCATGTTAAAGGTTTCGTGAGTCACTTCTGCGCTAGGAGATTTGATTAATTTGATCCCCTTTTGAGTCAGTTCAGAATTGAGCTCTTTAGATGCAGTGATCGCTGTGGCAAAATTGTCTTTGGGTATGCTTGAAAAGTCTAGTTTTCCTGCTAAAAAGTTGAGCCACTGGGGTTGAGTCTCAACATGAATTGTGACGGCGATCTGATCCGCAAGGGGGAGCTCTTTCCCTGCATCTTCTAGGAGGCCGTTAGCTTTGTCACCTGGCTCTCCTTCACTTGGATAGTATTCTTTTCGGTAGGTTGGATTTTTGATCCAGATGAGTTTAGAGGAGGGATTGTATTCTTCTAAACGAAAGGGGCCGGTCCCAACTGGGTGGTTGATGAATTCTTTGCCATAATGTTCGGCCGCTTCTCGAGGAACAACGGCGGTATTGGGCATGGCTAAAGAAAATAAGAATTGGGTTGATCTTTGCTTGAGTTTAATTTGAAGAGTGTAGTGGTCTAAGGCTTTCAGCCCCTCGATGGGTAAAGAGTAATCCGAAGTGTCGGCTTTAATTGCTGCGTCTCTCCACTCGTTTAGTCCTAAAATCTTTCCATCAAAAAGCCACCATGAGCTCGATGTGAGTTTTGGATCTGCGTAGAGTTTGAAAGAATAGACAAAATCTTCTGCCTTGAGCTCTCGCCCTTTGCCCTGAGTTGCTTTGAAACAAGAATTATCCTGAAATAAAACTCCCTTTTTGATCTGAAAGGTGAGGGTTTTCCCATCTGGTGAGATTTCAGGCATGGACTCAGAAAGGTTGGGTATGAGTACATACGGGCGTTTGAGGTAATGGTATTGCAGAAGCCCTTCGTAGACTCGAGCCACTTCTGTTCCAGAATACAAATCGTCTGCATAGATCGGATCAAGGCCTTTGATTTTAGCGATTGAAAAAAGATGTAACGTGTTTGGGGGTTCGATTTTAGATTTAAAAGTGCAGCCTGAAAAAAGTAGAGAAGTGCCTAGGGTTAAAATCAAAAAAAACGCATTTTTCTGTATTAAATTTTTTGCCATCCTGTCGGAAACTAACTGATCCCATGCTGGCTGTCAACGCGGGATAGCAGTCCGATCTTTCCACCGGACTCTGACCTCACCTCGGGTTGACTTGGCTTCCCATTTTCCAGCGCTTGAGTCTGTGCCGCCCTGCGCGTCCAAAGGAGATTCAAAATGAAATTCAACTTTCATGGGCACAGAACCGGATTTTTCCCAGCGGAGAGAGTCTACCCAAGGGGAGTTGCCCCAGTTTTTAAAGTGGTAGATAAATTTCTCATCGAGAGTCTCCACACTGAGCTCATCTTTTTCAGAATGGGTAAGCAATTTGGGTTTGATTTGGGAAGTTTTGGGACAGGGAATGCGCCCTAAAAACAGATCCAGTGCCCAGCGCAGAGGGATTCCACCCCAGGATCCCGTCTCTTGTGCAGGGCGAGATTTTTTGTGTGGGATATCAATCGAAAACTGATTGCCAGAGATTTTTATGGTTGCTTCTGTGCCTCCTAGTAAATTCGTCACTTCGAGTTGTAGCTGGTCAGGTGCTTTGGCCACCACCGTCGCAGGGAACTGGCCTGAGGCCTCTAACGATTTGGCTTTTAGCCAAACCGAACCTCTGACCTCTTGAACATCCGCGCCTTGCTTACAAACCTCGTTTAAAAGGAGCTCTGGATCTCGATCTTTTGTGATGGGGATGTGGGAGCAGGCTGCAGTGATAAGAAATAGAACTGCAGTGGCGATTTTTTTTTTCTTCTTAAATTCTGATAGGAATTTTTTTGTATTTTTCAAAACATTCTCCAAATAGATTTTTTAAAACCAATACAAATAAGGGGGGTAACTATTTAAAGTCTCAAATAAGGCTCCATTTTTTCTCTCCCAAAAGAATAAATCGCGTTGAGTCGATTGTGACAGGCACACAACACAGTGAGATTCTCCTGTTCAGAACTCCCTCCCATCGCTACAGGCACGATGTGTTCCACTTGGAGGAAATGGTTTTCTGTACAACGCCTTCCATTGATAGGTGAAATAAAAGTACATTGATTGCCTGCCTGTTTAAACGCAGTTTTTTTCTCAGAGACTGAGATATAGACACGATCTGACTGAGTTTGTTGTCGGGGAGTGTTTACTTCTTCTGGAGAAGTAAACTGTGAGTTTTCTACTTCGCCTGGCGAAGTGATTTTAATCTTTACTCCTTCTGGAGAAGTAACTTTTATTGATTGCGAAGCATTTGAACTAACATCCACTTTTTTCGGGGCGACTTTGAGCGCCATTCTCAAAGCACCTCTAAAGATATCTGCAGAGCTAGGATCCGAATTTCCCTTCTGCCTCAGTTTTGCTTTCATCATTTAGATAGTGTTCATATCACAGAAACTTCTAAAATATACTAAAAAAATAGATAAATTTAGATTTTTTATTTTTTAATAAAGATGAGATGTCTGCGCGGCATTTTCCAGGAAAAAGTCACTCGCTATCCAACCAAGCAATCAAGTCATGAATTGAATTTGTAAGGCCCTTATATGCCAGGTTTTCTGGACTCATCGAGAGCAGGGCCGAGCGCAGAAGAGCACGCTCTTTTGGATTTTCTCGAATTTCTTCCCCATCAATGAAAGAGACTCGAATCGTAAAGACTGCGGCATTTACTTTC